>JAUSKF010000005.1 GCA_030646995.1 bacterium
CTGAATATCGAAGCCTACCTTCAACGCCTCCAAGAAAGAGAGGAGAAGGAGGAGTCTAATGAACTCTTAAAAGCCCAGCTAGCTGGCTACCGTGAATTCATCCATTCTTTCGTGAGCCAAAATCCGATCATGAACAAAACGTTTTTCATGGTGGTTTCTTTCGACCCCGCTCCGGTACAAATTGGTGGCGCCTCCGGGTTAATAGAAAAGATTTTGAGCCCTTTCAAAAAAAAGAAGTTGGATCAAGAAGCGCTTCAAGCCGAAGATATAGAAAAAAACTTCCAGCACAATCTCGACCAACTCAACCAAAGAGTGGAGCGGGTAGCCGGAGGATTAAGCTCTATAGGGTTGCAGACTTTGACTTTGGACAATGAAGCCCTAATTGAGCTCTTCTATAATTTATATAATCCCGAATCTTTTGAAAAAAGAACTCTAGAAATTGCTAAGACTGAATTCAGCGGAAAAACTATCGCTGACGTGATCGCCCCCGCGGCAGCCGAAGTTAATAGTAACTATGTAAAAATTGGAGGGAAATTCGCAAAAACCCTTTTCATTTTTACTTATCCAAGATTCTTGGCGACCGGTTGGTTCGCTCCGATTATTAATATGCCCGACTTGCTGGATATTTCTATCTTCGTACACCCCGTAGACACCGCCCTCGCTTTAAAAAATCTACGCAAAAAAACGGCCCAAATCCAAGCCGAGCTTCAGGAGCAGGAATCCAAAGGAATGGTGCGCAACCCGATGCTGGAAACTGCCTTCCAAGACATTGAATCCTTGCGCGACTCCCTCCAACAAGGCCAAGAACACCTCTTTAATGTAGGCGTGTATATGACTCTTTATGGCGACACCATTGAAGACTTGAATAAACTTGAGTCTAAAATCAGCTATCAACTTGAAAGTAAGCTTATTTATGCCAAACCGGCGACTTTCCAGCAGATTGACGGCATCACCTCTACCTTCCCGCTCGGCACCGACCATCTTCTAATCCACACACCCTTAAACTCCGGGCCAGTTTCTTCATTTTTCCCGTTTGTATCCGCGAACCTGACTTCAGATGAAGGTCTGCTTTACGGCGTGAACCGGAACAATAATACGCTAATTATCTTCGACCGCTTCTCTTTGGAAAACGCCAACCTAGTGGTCTTCGCTAAGTCCGGCGCCGGCAAATCTTATGCCACCAAACTTGAGGCTTTGCGTCTACTGATGACCGGCACCGATGTATTGATTATCGACCCCGAAAACGAGTATGAATCCATGGCAAAAACAGTGGGCGGAAGCTTCTTTAAAATTTCCCTTGCTTCCGACAACCACATCAATCCTTTTGACATCCCGATTGTGCCGGAAGGAGAAAACCCAGCTGATGTATTAAAATCCCACATCGTGAATTTGGCGGGTCTTTTGAAAATTATGTTGGGTGAGATAAATACCGAAGAAGAATCCCTACTCGACCAAGCAATCTCTGAAACCTATGCCGCTTTTGATATCGTAGCCGGAAAAGATTTCTCCAAAGCCACCCCGCCACTTTTGGAAAACCTGCAAACGGTTCTCGAAAATATGCAGGGTGGGCGGAAAATAGCCGAAAGACTGTATCGCTTCACGAAAGGAAGCTACGCCGGCTTTACCAACCACGCCACCAACATTGATATCCGCAACCGATTGATTGTCTTCTCTATCCGCGATTTAGAAGATGAGCTCCGGCCAATTGCTATCTATATTATTTTAAATTTCATCTGGAACCTTATCAGAGCTGAATTAAAGAAGCGGGTAATGATTATTGATGAGGCGTGGTGGATGATGAAATACAAAGATGGCGCGTCATTCTTATTCGGCTTGGTAAAACGCGCCCGTAAATATTTCCTGGGCATCACCACTATTACTCAAGACGTGGAAGATTTCGTGAATTCTCCTTATGGCCGCCCGATTGTGACCAACTCTTCGCTCCAGCTTCTGCTTAAGCAATCTCCCGCTATGATTGACTTGGTCGCCAAAACCTTCAGCCTCACCGAAACCGAAAAGAGCCTCCTTCTGGAAGCCAATGTCGGCCAAGGATTGTTCTTCGCTGGGCCGAATCATGTCGCCATTCAGATTATCGCCTCCTACACCGAAGACCAAGTCATCACCACCAAGCCGGAACAGCTCTTGGAGCAGAGGTAAAAAAGCGACTAGCGACTAGAGTTTAGCGACTAGTTGAAAACAGGCAAAACAGAAATGGTAAAATACAGGGATGGAACATGAGCCCAAAATATCTCTCGCGGAAGCCTTCCTGCTGGTTGCTTACATTGGCCTAACCGACATTATCGGAATAATATTGGTTTTCTTTGCATTAGACGATTTTTTCATTCTGGATATCTTAACGTTTCCTGTTACCCAGATTTACTTTAGAATTAAAGGGGTATCTAAGGCCGGGTATGACATAGCAATGAATATGGCCGAGTTGATACCCTACGTCGGGGCGCTTCCCTTGAGAACAATCGGGGTGCTAATGGTAATCTCGGCCGACCGAAATCCCAGCGGCGCGACGGCTCAAATTACCAATGTTGCTTCGAAAATTAACATCAGAAATCCGAAAGGGTCTCTATCAGGCGCGGCGGTTGCAGGCAAATCAACCTCAACGATTCCGATGGCCCAATTCCCGAAGGGGCAGACAGGAATCCCGATGGCTGAAGTCCGGCCGGGGGCGGAGGAGGCGGTCCCAATGGCTCGCTTTCCGAAGGACTCAAAAGACGTTCCGATGGCTTCCGATCCGAATGCCGCACGATAGAGCAAATGAACAAATTTTTTAAAATGTCGAAATACCCTCTAGTGCTGTTGGCTTTGGGCTATGCTTTATTGGCTATTCCCGGAGCTGCTCAAATCGTCCCTGAATTCATCGTCACTTGGAGGGCTGATAGTTATGTGCCTCCCCAATATCTAGGCAAGGCCTTACCTGGTAACGAAACGAATATCGATTTGGCATTAGAGATTCTTGATGGTGGCCGGCTGGCTAATTTATCCGACAAAGAAATTCGCTGGCTCATCAACGGCGACGCTTTAAAATCGGGAACAGGGCTAAAAAATATTTCATTCATCGCCGAGGGCGTAATGGGGGACCAGGAGGTTGAAGTGACTGTTATCGGATATAAAGGCGGTGAGCCAATCGCCAAGTCACTGATTATTCCAATGACAGACCCGGAGGCGGCTATCTACAGTGGCGAAAATACTTTCCGCGCCCTTCTATATTTTTTCAACATCAAAAACCTCCAACAAGCCCTTATCAATTGGTCTGCTAACGGCTTAGCGCCCGAACAATCCAACCCCGCTCAACCCGACATTCTCAATTTAGATACCTCCGGCTTCCCTGTGGGAGAAGATATTGAAATCCAATTACAAGCTACTAACAGCAAAGATCCCCTAGAAACAGCCGGCGCCTCCATTACCGTAACGAAAAAATGAACAAAGGAATTTTAATTACCTTCTTGATCTTTATCGCATTAACCGGCGTTGTTTTTGCGGAAGAAGACCAACCATACCGCCTAATCGTACCTTTCGACGGCACATCCAACCAAGAGGTGGCCAATCCGGTCGAATACATATTCGCATTTTATAATTTTGCCTTAGGCGCAGGTGGGTTAGCGGCAGTGGCTATTATCGTTTTTGCCGGATTGAAATGGACTACCTCCGCAGGTAACGTCTCCGCTCAAAGCGAAGCCAAAGATATGATTTTAAATGCAATTCTTGGAATAGTGATGCTTTTGGGATCAATTTTGATATTACGGACGATCGACCCGAAGCTGACAACTTTGGAATTAGAAACGCTTAAGCCGGTTCTGGATCCTGCATTTAACTTCTCTGCTTACAACGAAGATATGCGAAAAGCTTGGACCGCGGCTAACCAAAGCAAGACCATACAAAACGCGGAGCGGGACCGGCTTGCAGAAGAATGTAAGAATGGATGCCCGATAGACAAACAAATTGCTCTCTATCGGGCGATAGTCGCCGGCCAAAAAGATGTGGTCACTAAGGCCGCCATAGACGTGCAAGCGGAGGAGCGGGCGGTAGCTGATAAACAAAAGGCCTACGACAAACAAATAGGGAGTTTTTACAACCCCTACAGTCAGGGCGATGTTGATGCCAAAAATAATTTAGAATATGAAAAACAACAACTCGCTGCGGCTCGGGCGAAATTAACATATGAACAAAACGCCCTCTCCGGTTATCAGGCCCAATTAGCTGCTCTCGAAAAACAAAAGGCAACTGCGAAATAACATAACAGGAATGAATAAGAAATTAAAAATAACACTCGTGGCGGCAATAGCTCTTACAATGATAATCGGCGCTTATTTTGCCTGGCAATATTTCGCCTCCGACTCTTTCGCTCCTCTGCCTCCCAGTCCAGCCGACAGCGGGTCAGAGGAACCAAGTAAGCCAGCCGCCCCGATTGCCGTTTCTAAAAATGAAGTTTTTGATTTTTGGATCAATAAACTGACCTCCGAGATTTATTACATCAATCCTCAAGGCCAAATATTCAAAATCGGCAGCGATGGAATTGAGCAGCAAATTACACCCCAATCTTTCAGTGATCTGGCCTATATCAAACCTTCTTTTGATGGCTCCGCGGTATTGATTGCCATAGGGCACTCTAAAAACCCGACCTTCTCCATCTTTAAAAGTGGCACTAAATCTTTTTCGCCACTCCCGTCGGGCACAACGGCCGCCGCCTGGGATCCAAGTTCAAATAATCGAATTGTTTACCTGAAGAATAGCGGCGCGAACAGCAGATTAAACATCTTTACTCTTAATGGGCAGAAGTCCGTTGAGATATTAAAGATTGCGCAATATGACCTTGATTTGGACTGGGTTAGGCAGGACGTTGTGTATCTAAAAACTCGCCCTTCTAATCAATATGCGGGATTTATTTTGTCATACAACATTAAGAGTGGGGCTGTGAAAAACATTGCCACTGGAGACGGTTTGCTGGTCCGTTGGTTCCCGGAATATAAGGTTGGAATTGAATGGCTCGGCAAACAGCTAAGCGTGGTGGATCTGGACAATAAAACCCTGGCCACAATTAATCTAAAAACCATCCCTTCTAAGTGCGCGTTTGAGCAACCACTTTTATTCTGCGCCGCAGTAAAAAATCAAAACTCGCTACCTCTCCGCTTTTTACCGGATAATTTCCTTAAAAAATCTCTGCGTCGCGATGAGGAAGTCTATGCTCTTTTATCTACGGATTTAGAAACTCGGCAGCGCCTCGATATTTTCAGTAAACTGCCGGCCGACAACTTCTTAGCCGATCGACTAACCATCCATGGAAACGAATTGCTGTTCTTGAATGACCTCGACCACAAACTCTACTCCCTCCCCCTCTAAACAAAACCCCGCCGTTGGCGGGGAGGTTCTTTATTCGCAATATTACCTCTTTAATTCGTTCCGGCTTTGCCGAGAATCCTCGATGAAATCGGGGCGTTATTCCCTCCCATTACTAGTCGCTAGTGGCTAATCACTATTTATATCGGCCTTACGACCACGAATCTCTCTTTTCCTTCGCCACTACTTTCGCTTTTCACGTCCGGACGGGTAGCGAGCTCCATATGGATAAGCCTGCGCTCATAAGAGTTCATCGCCGGCAACTTAACCTCCGCCTTGGTGATGAGAACCTTCCTCGCGGCTGCCTTAGCCAACTCCACAATCAGGTTTTCCCGCTCTTTGCGGTAGTTGTTGATATCCACAAACAAGTTCTCCACAATGCCGTGCTTTTTCGCGAGCAAATTAGCCAATCGCTCAAAATCGGCAACTAAGTACGGGAGGTGCTCTTTAATCCACTCACCCTCATTTACAAACACAATAACCTTGCGAGCCTCCGCGTTGAAGTCTACGCTCGGCTCTTTAAGCCCGAGCAGATCCAGAATTGTTTTTATTTTCGTTTTGAATTCTTCCGTCATTTTTTCTTAAAGATTTATTAATTAATAACTGCTGAAATATAGAGAAAGCGGAAGAGGTCAGCCAATAAAGGCCGATGGCCGATGGCAGACTACTTAAGATAACTATCGAAAGCACCGGCCCAATGAAAATCATATTCCGCGACATTCTCGCCATCGGCGAGTCGTCGTTGCCGGACTTCTTTGGCAGGCTCAACTTCCCTTGGAAATACTGTAAAACGGCGGCTAAAACTACAATCAATATACTTCGGCTCTTCAAATCAATCAAGCCCAAAGAGATGTTATGTATGGTGTCCGGGGCGGAAATGAATGAGTAGAGGTTAGAAAAGGACTCGGGGGACAAACCGGCTAGAAATAGCCGATAAAGCACTATCAATATCGGCAACTGGACCAATATCAGGAAAAATCCCGAAAAAGGGTTAACTTGGTGCTGTTTATAGAGAGCCATCAAGGCCTGCGCTTGTTTTTCCCTATCATTTTTGTGGTCGTGTTGAATTCTCTGAATATCCGGCTGAATCTTCTGCATCAGCGTCTGATTTTTGAAGCTATGATAGAAGAGAGGATAAAGGACGCCACGAATCAGAACAGTCAGTAAAATAATCGCCACTCCAAGATCTTCGAAAGCTACATACTTATAAAGAAAAACCAGCGCGTTAAACATCGGCTGGTATAAAATTATATTGAAGAAATTACCCATAGAACTTCAAGTATTAAGTATATAGTAGTCGGTATTAAGTATGGAACAGCTGGGTCGGCTACTACTCTGAGGCTACATTTAAGAGCCGTTTGAGCTCTTCCACGAAAGCGCCATTCGCCAACCCAACGGCTGGAGCAAGAATGGTGATCCAATAATCGGCGACGGGTAAATCCTTTCCATGAATCCGAAAGTCATTAAAGAGGGTACGTTTGAGCAAGTTGCGTTTAGCCGCTTTGGGGGCGGTTTTGGCGCTAATAGTAACCCCAAACCGGCTGAAGGGCAGGTCTGCGGGAAACACCTTAAGAGTGAAATTAGGGCTTTTAAACAACTTTCCCCGTTTACCGGGGAAAAGTTGTATAGGAAGCTTGAATTTCTTAGCAATCATTGCTCAAAAATAGTATTAAGTATTATGTGTTCAGTATTCTGTATAAAATCCTATACTGACTACTTAATACTAGATACTTAATACTGGCTAACCTAAACGGTTAGCCTCTTGCGGCCCTTTCTGCGTCTAGCTTGAAGAGTTCGGCGGCCTCCATGAGTGCGGCTCCGCTTTCGGAAACCGTGCGTACGCGCTCGCTTTCTCTTTTTGGGTTGATACGTTCTCGACATAGTTCACTTATTTAATCTCAAAAGGAGAAAAAAAGCAAGTTTTTAAAAAATCGTTGTATAAAAATAGTTATCCACATATAATTAACATATTACTAAATCAATCGCTTTCTTCTTTATTAAAAATTTCTCTAAACTGTAATCATGGAACTAGAAGAACTCTGGAAGTCAGCGTTAGGAGAAATAGAAGTTCAACTTTCTAAACCAAATTTTCTTACCTGGTTTAAAAATAGCCGCTTGATAGATAAAAAAGACGGAGCCGCTTTAGTTGGTCTCCAAAGTAACTTCGCCAAAGACTGGGTGCAGGATAAATATTACAAAATCGTCTTGGGAGCCTTGCGCAATATCGACGACAGCACTAAAAAAATAGATTTTATAGTCCACAACAACCTCGAGGCCGCGGTTAAGATAGCTGAGTCCAAAGCCAAGTCCTCCAACCAGAACAACCAGCAAATATTCAATGAATTAAGAATCGATCCCGAGACAAATCTTAATCCTAAGTATTCTCTAAACTCTTTCGTAGTTGGATCATCAAACGAAATGGCTTATGCGGCCGCGCAGGCGATTATTAAAGACGTGGGAAGAAAATATAATCCTTTATTTATACACGGCGGCGTTGGCGTGGGGAAAACCCATTTAATTCAAGCCATCGGCAACGAAGCAAAAAGCACCTACCAAAATAAAATAAAAGTGAAATACGTGCCGTCTGAAAAATTCACCAACGAAGTGATTTGGGCGATGCGCAACAAGCGGATGGAAACGATTAAAGAAAAATATCGGTTGATTGATATTTTAATTATCGACGACATTCAGTTTATCGGCGGCAAAACCCGGACCGAGGAGGAGTTCTTCCACACATTCAATGCTTTATATGAAAACAACAAGCAAATAATCATCTCCTCCGACCGCCCCCCAAGCTTCATTCCGACCCTAGAAGAGCGCCTACGCTCGCGTTTTGAGGGCGGAATGATTATTGATATCGGCCAACCTGATTATGAGCTTAGGGTGGCAGTTTTGAAGGCAAAAGCTCAAGAAAAAGGGATTAACGTGTCTCCGGAGGTTCTTGATTTGATCGCCAATAAGGTAAAAAAGAATCTTCGAGAGTTGGAGGGTGTATTAAATCGGATCCTTTTCTATCAACAAACAAAGAATCAGGACATCACTTTGAAAATTGCCGAGCAAATTGTGAGTGAAAACGTGCAATCTCCCATCCAACAAAATCTGAATCCTGCTCAAGTTATAAAAGTCGTCGCTGAATTCTTCGACGTGCCGACAGCCGACCTGATAGGGCGCGGCCGGAAGAAAGAAATCGTGGAACCACGGCAAATTGCAATGTACTTACTGCGTGACGTTTTAGATCTTTCGTTTCCTTTTATTGGGGAGAAGGTGGGGAAAAGAGACCATACTACAGCGATGTACGCTTTCGAGAAAATCTCACAAGATGTGAATAAAAATCAAAATTTAAACCATAAAATCATGATGATTAAAGAGAAGTTAACAAAGGGTTAAGAGAATATTGGCAGTTAATCCACAGTCGGTTTCGAAAAGAGAAAGTTAAAGTGTCAGGTTCCATCGGCTAAAAATTCAAATAAAGAAAAGTTGTACACAAATCCACAGTCCCTATTACTACTACTAATTATCTTATGAAAATAATAATACTAAAAGAAAACTTGAAAGAATCACTGTCGGCAGTGGAGAAGGCTGTATCAGAAAATAGTAGTTTGCCGATATTGAAAAATGTATTGTTAAAAACTTACAATAATCGAATTAAAATTGCCGCCACTAATCTTAATTTAGCGATTACTAAAATGACTTCCGGGAAAATAATAGAAGAAGGAGGTTTAACTGTGCCTTTTTCAACTTTTTATAGCCTTGTGAATAATAGTGATAATGAAAGAATTACTCTAGAAACTGAAGGGAATAATTTAATTTTTAAAACCGATAATTACAGCGCTAAGATTCAAGGGGTTAATCAGGAAGAATTTCCGATAATTCCTAAAATGGAGAATGAGGATAGTTTTATTGAGATTGATAACACTTTCTTTAAAGATTCTATATATAAAGTTTTAAATGCCGCTCAAATATCAGAAATTCGTCCGGAGATTAGCGGGGTTTTGATGGATTTTCAGATAACACAAATAAAATTAGTGGCAACAGATGCTTTTCGGTTAGCTCAAAAAGTGATTAATAATAATCAATTTAAAACTAATTTTAACCAAGGGTTTAAAGTTACTGTTCCTTTAAAGACTATCAGCGAGGTAATCAAGATATTTCCGGAAAATCAACCGATTAAAATATATGTAGACTCTAATCAAATACTTTTCCGGAATGAAGATATTGAATTGATTTCCAGAGTGATTGATGGGGAATACCCGGACTATGAGCAAATCATTCCTAAGTCTATTGATAACGAAATTACTATTAATAAAGATCAATTAGTGAATGCGGTGAAGTTGGCCAGTAATTTTTCCGGTAAGACAAACGATGTGAAACTAAAAATTAATGAAAATAAGAAAGTTCTGGAAGTCTATTCCGCTAGTCAATATTTAGGGGAGAATAATTATATGATTCCGGTTAAGTTAAAAGGAGTAGGGTTCGATGAGATATCTTTTAACTGGCGTTATTTCTTGGATGGTTTGAAAACTATCGACAACGAGAATTTGGTTTTCGGTGTTAATGACACTAATAAACCGTCAGTAATAAAACCGGTTGAGGATGCATCTTATTTCTATATTTTGATGCCCATCAAGACGGTATAGATAAAGTAGAAAGTAGACAGTAGTAAGCAAGGAAAAAAGAAATAAAAAAATCGGGTTGTAAGGCCCGGTTTTTTGTTCTTATGTTTTTCTACTTACTACTTACTACCGGCTACTCGCTACTACTTGTACAGTATTAATTCCCGGGAGGTTTTATTGTTGAGATCATCGGTAATGGTCAATTTAAAGAAATTTTGAAGCTCTATGTCGGATAAATTTAAGTTTTTTACGTAAACAAATTCTTTTCCTTGGCTGACTTGTTGGTCTATTAATTTATCGTTGAAGAATACTTCTACCTTTTTTATATTATTGGCGGATTTAATATTCGCCACGATATTTAAAGGATTTCTGATAAAGCTGCCGTTTAATGGGGTTACGAGGTCTAAAGTAAGATTACTTTCTGATTCGCTTTTAATATAAGCTCCGGCAGGAATCGGTTTGTTGTATATCTGATCAAAATTAGGAATATTAATTTTTGCCCAAGCGATAGTTGGGTCTTCCCAGTTTAAGAATTGGGCATCGTTTTCCGGTTCGCTCGGATAAGGTCCGAGGGGATTATTTTTACTGACATAATATAAAATATCGTGGATTTGCGGAATCTTTTCACTGCCAAACCAATAATTGACAACATATTCTCCTTTTAAAATTGGTTTCTCCACATAAATAGGATCTGGTTGAGCGAAGGAATCAGTTGGCATTTCTCTTAAAGCCTCTCTCATAAAAGAACTCCACATCGGAATAGCGGCCAGAAGACTACTACCTCTTTTTTGCATCGGAGTATTATCGTTGTTGCCTGCCCAAACTCCGACTACGAGAGATTTTGTGTAGCCGATAGTCCAAGCGTCCCGATAGTCGTTGGTTGTGCCGGTTTTCAAAGCAACTTCTTGGTTAGGGAAAAGCGTCAAACCTAGGCTGTTTTGGAAAAGTACAGAGCGGCTTTCTATATCGGAGAGGATGTTGTTAATCATTCTAGCGTATTGCGCCTCGATGACATTTTCCGGTTGGTCAGAATATTCCTCCAAAATTCTCTCTTTGTCGGAAACCTTAAGAACTAGGCTTTGTGTATGTTTGATTCCATCTTGGGCGAAAACAGAATAGGCATTTACTAAGTCAATTAATTTAGCTTCGCCTCCTCCTAAAACCAGTGATAGTCCGTAACGACTTCTTTCGGTTAAAGTGGTGATTCCGAAAGCCTTAGTCAGTTTTAAAAAATTATCTATTCCGGCCAGGTATAAGGTTTTGATAGATGGAATGTTTATAGATTGGCTTAATCCCTGGCGTAAAGTTACCGGGCCGCGGAATATTTCGTCAAAGTTTTGAGGTTTGTAGCTTTTCTCCGGGTTTCCGGTGTTGTCGAATTCCGTTTCTACGTCAAAAACGATCGTATCGGGCGTGTAGCCCTTTTTAAAAGCCGCTACGTAAGCGAAGGGTTTGATAGTAGAACCCGGCTGTCGCAAGCCCTGAGCCGCGACGTTGAAATTCCCCTGCGCCTTGGTATCAAAATAATTTCTCGAGCCTACCAAGGCCAGAATTTGGCCGGTGTTGGCATCCTGGGCAATCAAGGCTGCATTTTTTCCGGCGTACAACTCCTCATTCCTTTGTGCTCCCTCCTCGACGGCCTTTTCTGCCTGTTCCTGTAATTTCCAATCCAAAGAGGTAATCACTTCTAATCCGGCCGTTCGGACAAAGTCTTCACCATATTTATTATTCAGATAATCCTGGACCATAATCACGAAATGAGGAGCTTTGATTGTCGTGAAGTTTGGTGAAAATTTAAATTTGAATTTTTGGGCCTTTTCTTTTTCCTCCTCGGTGATGAATCCGGACTCGACCATTTTTTCCAGAACCGTATTTTTGCGCGCCAATAGTTCTTTTTCGTGGCTTCCATATGGAGAAAAATAAGAAGGCGCCTTCGGTAAACTCGCCAAAAGAGCCGCCTCTGCCAGGTTCAGATCTTTGGCGTTTTTATCAAAAAAAGCTTTACTAGCCGCTTCGATGCCATAGGCATTTGATCCATAAGGAATTTGATTTAAATAAAGACTTAAAATTTCATCTTTAGTGTATTCTTTCTCAAGTTTAATAGACAAAAAAAGCTCTTTTATTTTTCTAGTGACCGTGCGGTCGTCGGTTAAGAAGGCTTTTTTTACGAGCTGTTGGGTAATAGTGGAGCCGCCTTGGTCTATGCGCCCCTTGAGTAAATTTACCCCGAAGGCACGCAGGATTCCTTTCCAGTCTACTGCTCCGTGGTTGTAGAAGTTGTCATCCTCGATGGAGATGGCTGCCTGCTTTGCATAGGCGGGGATCTCTTCGAATGGAATGATGGTGCGCTTCTCTTCTCCGTGTATTTCATAAAGCAATGTTTCTCCGGTACGGTCATATATCTTCGTAGATTCAGAAACCTGACGGCTGACTAGAATGTCCGTATCGGGTAAGTCTTTTATAAGCAAAAAGAAATAAGCTAGGCCGACAAACAGCAGGCCGCCTATTACTGTCAATATATATCGGTAGTGTTTAAGAGGAAATTTGACTAAAAACTTTAAAAACTTCTTCATACTAGAGTATTTGAGCATTGCCTATATTATAACGTAAAACCCCCGAGTTCAACTCGAGGGCTTTACGTTAGGTTTAGAATTCGTCTTCTTTGGACAATTCTTCTTCCTTAAGCTTTTCCACACTTTCCGTTTTCTCTTCTCCTTCTTCGTCGTCATCAACTAACAAATCGTCTTTATCTCCATCGGCATCGGCATCCTCTTCTTCATCCATCGGGTCGAGATCGTCCCCGGCCATATTTAAAAGATATTTTTCCTCTTCCATTGTTGATTTTTTCATAGAGCGACCTTTGATATTTTTTTTACTAAATAATAAAAAAGATTATATATCGGTTTATTTTGCTGTCAACCCCCGCTCCAGCTTTTGATGACTGGCGGCAGTCAGGGCGATGGCGATAGCATCTACCGCATCATCATAGCCTTTTAGCTCCGGTATTTTTAATATACTTTTCACCATTTTAGCCACACCCTGTTTGTCTATGAGGCCATTGCCGGCGACATTTGATTTAACTTCAGTCGGGCCATACTCAACAATCGGGATGTTTTTTGCTATTAAAGCCGCCAGTAATACTCCACGGGCCTGCGCTACTGCCATAGCGGTTTTTTGATTTTTAGCAAAGAAGATTTTTTCAATCGCCGCCAATTCCGGATTTGAGTCTTTGAGTAGTTTTTCGAATTTTTTTGAAAAATTGGCTATTTTTTCTGTAAGAGTTTTTTCTCGGGCCTCGATTACTCCATAGTCAATCAGGCGAAGTCCGCCGGCCGTTTCGATCAAGCCGAACCCGATTCTGGAAGTTCCCGGGTCTATTCCTAATATGCGCATTAGTTTTTAACTATAGCTGTTCGTTGGTCATAACGTTTTGAACGTCGTTATGTTCTCCGAGCGCTTCTTTAATAGATAGCAGTTTTGTTTTTCCCTCCGGAGTCATGGCTTGGGTGAATTTCGCCTTCCATTCTCCGTTTCCGCCAGCTGGCGGATCAAACGACCACATCACGCTTCCTTGGGTAGCCATTTTCGCTCCCTTCTCGTCGAGTAGGTGGCGGATTTCTGAAACAGTTCGATTGCTGTTATCGGTAATCGCCTCGATGATTATTCCGACTCCTTCCGGACCATAAGCTTCAATTGTTACCTCGGTGAGATCTTTAGCCTCCGATGCTTTATTAATTGCTCTGTTGATATTGTCTAATGGCACATTTCCGGCTCTGGCTCGCTCAATAGCAGAACGAAGTTTGAGGTTGGTATCCGGATTCGGATCTAATTTAGCGTGCAGAGCAATCACTGCTAGCAGTTTAGAGTAGGAAAGACTTCTCTTCGCGTCTTGCTCCCCCTTTCTATCTTTTATCTGACTCCATTTATTATGGCCGGACATGTCTTGATTCTAAAGATTAGCAGCCCGTTGGGCAAGGTTAAAGTAATCCTACGCTACGCCCGGTGCCAAAATATTTTGGCACCGGGCTACGCTCAGGATTGCTACTGCTAACCAAATTTTCTGCTTCTTTGAATTGAAAATTTGGAGCAGTAGGTAAAAAAAGCCCCACGCTTTCGCGTGGGGGGCTGTGTTTTCTGTTAGGTCGGGATCGGCCCTTCGGAGCGTACCCTCGGAACGCTCGAGGCCCTGGTAGGCAGAGCAGTGGGAGCGATTGGTATCTCCACTAGTTCTGCAATCAGCACTCCCAAGCTCTGTTGGGCCTGAACGTCTGGCTGACGTACCGCCGGTGGCCGGGTGGCGAACTTCGACGTCTCTCGCTCGCCGGGTTTCTTCGAATCGGACTCGGAGATTTTCTTTGGCTCGAACTTCTGACTCGGCCGTTCGATGTGACTCCCCACGAAAGAAAAGGCAATCGTGATGGTCACATCTACCCGAGATTTTTCCGGGTTGTAGCACTGACTCTGTGCGAGGGAGAGGATCCGGAATCCATCCTTTTTCGTGACCTCGCCGGCCATGAACTGTTCCATAGCGTCCTGAATCGTACCAGAGAGCTGACTCTTCACGATACTCGCTCCCTTTCCGGAAATGGCCAACTCCGAGATGCCGACCAACGTGACGATGTCGTGAACGATGACGTCTTGCATAAGCTACTCCTTGACTGGGGGGGGGTGTTTTTTCCGGAAGCGTTGTGCTTCCGGAAGATGGCCGAGGTGGGAGTTGAACTTGCTTACCGCAGGCAGGCCCACAAAGGCTTAAGTCTCCGTCATTTTCTTGCCTGCAAGTCGCGGGTATTAATCACCCACGTCTCACAGTCCGCCTGGTATTTTTCCAGAGAGAATGAAGATTCGGTCACACCGATCATTTTGTCGTCGACGTCGTACGCCTTAACGACCGCACAGTATTCTTTCCGGTTATCCGAAAAATTGCGGGCACTGAAGGAAAAATCCTGTCCCGGAAGCACGTAGACATAATCTCCAGCTTCATTCTTTCTGTTGATGATTTTTCCGTTCAACAGAATGACGAAGCGGGCGTCTGCCGTGTTGTTCACGACGGTCCAATTGGTGGCCGTCGCCGAGAAGATTGACCATCCACCAATCTTTCCGGTGATGGTTCCACAGCCACACAAAAAGTAGGGCACAATCATCAGTAGAACCGAGAGAATCTTTCCCACGTGACACCTCTTAAAATTGGGTTGTTTTTGCCTCTTTTTCAAAGACCTAATAACTGCGTTAATATAGCATATATTAACCGGCATGTCAATAAGGGCAGAACCCCTAGTTTACAGGGACTTATTTTGAGAATATTCTGAAATTAATGGTGGAGGCGTTAAAAACTTTGGATGAACAGCTTTTAAAAATACGGCGGGAAGCCGAAGAAAGAGACGCGCAAAATCGGGCCTCATCTGTGGGGTTGCCATATCTTAATTTAGCCACCGCTCCCGTACAAATAGACGCCCTTAAAATAGTTAAAGAAGAAGAGGCGCGCCGCTTATTAGTGGCCCCTTTTCAATTAAAAGAGGGAGAGGTGGCTTTGGCGGTTTTTGACCCGAAGGCGGCAGGAGTGGCGGATTTATTAAAAAGACTGGAGGATGCCGGCAGGAAGGCGAAGCTGTTTTTGGCATCAGCGAGCGGGTTGAATCACGTTTGGAGTTTTTATAAATTTCTTCCTCCGGAAACTGATGAAATTACCGGCAAAGTTGCTATTGAGGCGAGTAGGGTTGCCGAACTGAAGCAGAAATTGACCGACCTTGAAAAGATTAAAACAGAGATTGCGACTTTTGATTTTAAAACTTTTCCGACCGGGCTCATTTTGGAAGTAGTGCTCGCCGGAGCTCTAAATAACCGAGTCTCTGATATTCACTTTGAGTCCGAAGAGAAGGGGGTGCGCCTCCGTTTCCGAATCGACGGACTTTTGCATGATGTCATCCCGGATCTCCCCACCAGCATTTACAAATTTTTAGTTTCCCGAATTAAACTGCTTTCCAATTTAAAACTTAACGTGACGAATACTCCGCAAGACGGCCGCTTTACTATCGGGTTAGAAAGCGTGGATGTTGAAATGCGTGTTTCCATTATTCCTTCAGAATTTGGCGAAACGATTGTAATGCGTATTTTAGACCCTTCGGCCATCAGGCTTACGCTCGCTCAATTGGGTTTGCGTAAAGATGATTTGGTAATCATTCAGGAAGAGTTAAAGAAACCCAATGGAATGGTGCTTAATACCGGACCGACCGGTTCAGGCAAAACCACGACTCTCTACGCCTTCTTGCTTAGCAAGCTTTCCAGCGGGACAAAGATGATTACTATCGAAGATCCTATCGAATACCACCTGCAGGGAGTGGAACAGACCCAAGTGGACGCGGACGCCGGTTATGACTTCGCCTCCGGCTTGCGCTCCATTATGCGCCAAGACCCGGACGTCATTTTAGTTGGTGAGGTGCGCGACAAAGAAACCGGTGACATTGCCGTCCAAGCCGCTCTGACCGGTCACTTAGTTTTCTCGACTCTGCATGCCAACTCTGCCGCCGGCGCCATCCCTCGGTTTCTAGATCTTGGCGTAAAAACAGCCAGCTTAGGCCCTGCTCTGTCCTTAGTAATCGCTCAACGGTTAGTCCGGCAGCTTTGTGAGTTCTGTAAGATAGCGGAAAAACCATCTGCCGAAATAGAGAGCAAACTAAAGCACTTTTTTACGTCCTTGCCGAAAAGAGTAGATAGGAAGGACTACGAAAAAATAAAGATATTTAAACCGAAAGGCTGCCTGAAGTGTGTAGGAATCGGCTATAAAGGCCGCGTGGCGGTCATGGAGTTGCTTTTGGTGGACGAGGGCTTGGAGGAAATAATCAATCCGGAGATCGGCGAGGCCGCAATCCAGCATTACGCAATCAAACAGGGAATGGTAACAATGCAACAGGATGGAGTTCTAAAAACTATCTCTGGAATCACGACTTTCGATGAAGTGGAGGGTGTTACCGGACCGATTAAGTGGTAGCGCGCATATTAACAAAAACCAGCGGCTATTCCGCTGGTTAATGAGTTGAAGACATTGATCTGTGGGCAAATCCCGAGGTAAGTCGGGAGATATATAAAGGCTTTTCTGAATAAATTCAGGAAAGGTTAGAATCCTCTCGAGGAGAAGTTCAGCCGAAGCCAAACCATCCAATATGCTAAAGAAAATTCCCGCCCACAGATCAATATTTTCAACTCCAGCCATTCTAGCACAAAGAAATCCGTTTGTCAATGGCTTAGTAGCGTACAGGGAGAAATAGTATAATATAGTAGAAATTGGTCAAGCCCTATGGAAAACAAATTGCCGACTGAAGAATTTACAGTTGATTCTATTTTACGCCCGACCAGCTGGGGGGATTATGTTGGGCAGGAAAAAACGAAGCAAAACTTAAGAATTATCCTTGAGGCCGCTAAAAAACGCGACGAAGCCTGCGACCACCTTCTTTTTTATGGGCAGGCCGGACTAGGGAAAACCACGCTGGCGCATCTGGTTGCGAAAGAGTTGGGAGCGAATATAAAAATCACCTCCGGGCCGGCTTTGGAGAAAATGGGAGACTTGGCGGCCGTGCTTACTAACCTCGAAAGGAACGATGTTCTATTTATCGATGAAGCGCATCGGCTGAATAAATCTATTGAGGAGGTTTTGTATCCGGCGATGGAGGCCCGCAAGCTTCATTTAATAGTCGGTAAAGGGCCGGCCGCGAGGATGCTTAGTTTGGACCTTCCTCCGTTCACTTTGATTGCCGCTACCACCAGACCTAGTCTGCTTTCGGGGCCTCTCCGCTCCCGTTTCGGCGCGTCCTTCAAGTTGGACTATTACGAAATGCCGGATATAGAAGAAATTATTAAACGTTCGGCAAAGGTTCTGAATTTGAATATCGATGCGGAGGCGGTTCGGATGATTGCCGTTGCTTCTCGTTTCACCCCACGCGTAGCCAATCGGTTATTGAAGCGTGTCCGGGATTATTCCGAAGTGCACTCCGTGCCGGTGATCGATAAGGAGGTAGCAAAGAAAACTTTAAATATGCTGGAGATTGATGAACTGGGCTTGGAGCCGCAAGACCGCCGTCTTTTGGAAACAATTATCAAAAAATTCAATGGCGGTCCCGTTGGCGCGGCAACTTTGGCGGCGGCTCTTAATGATGACCGCGGCAACGTAGAAGATGTTTACGAGCCTTACTTAATGAGTGTGGGATTATTGGCGCGCACTCCCGCTGGCCGCGTAGTCACCGCCGAGGCCTATAAGCATTTGGGTATTTCTGTGCCGGCTTCTTTACTTGAGTCATGAGAATTGTTTCTAAAAAATTATCCGACACTCATCAGCTGGCCGAGAAGATTGCTAAGGATATATTGAAATCTGGCCCGCACAAAGACCATGCTCGCGTGGTGGCATTAGTTGGAGATTTGGGCGCGGGTAAGACGGCCTTCGCGCAGGGATTTGCTAAGGCGCTCGGTATCAAACGGCGCTTACCTAGTCCGACGTTTTTAATTTTCCGGAAATACCCGTTAGAAGTTGTTGGTTATAAGTTTCTATATCACGTTGATGTTTACCGATTGTCTGACGCAGGAGAGTTGGATGTATTGGATTTCGATAAGATTTTAGCCGACCCGACTAATATTGTGTTGGTGGAGTGGGCCGACAAGATAAAAAATATCTTGCCGAGAGATTCCGTTTGGGTTTATTTCGTTCACGGCAAGAAAGAGAACGAAAGAACGATTGCAATAAGAAATAAATAGTTATAACCTCGAATTAGTTCTAGTGAGCGCGACTCCTATGCTAGCCATCGTCGTCCTTGGGCTAGCGCTGATCGCGCTATGCCTAGTACTCATCTTTTTGACGTTCGTTGGTGGAAGCTCCCGAGTGCTTTTTGAGGGGGTGCTGGACTTCGTTGAGACAGAGGACCTTTTTGGAAAGAATCCGCGGACCCGTTACTTTTTTTCGACGTATTTTGCCGAACCTTTGCGTAGTGATGGGCGGCTACTGGCGGCAACGTACTCCTGTGTCCTGCCCCTGGGGATTCAGAACGACTCCGGCGCTTACATTCCGAGAGAAGGCCATAATATCAAGATCTTGGTTCGTTGGAATATTTTTGGGGAGCCGACGAGTTTTAAAATAGAACGGTTGCCGGATCTCAACCCGGACGATTTGTATCAGCTATCGCAATCGATAGATGCCGGCCTTGATTAAAGGTCGGCATTTCTTTGTGTTTTCGGTTATAATTTAACCAAATGAAAACCCTTCTTCTTATTGATTCCAACGCGCTCATACATCGATTTTTTCACGCCCTCCCGCCGTTCACCGCACCGGACGGTTCACCGACTAATGCAGTCTATGGCTTGTCTAATACTCTTTTCAAAATTATCACCGAGCAGAAGCCGGATTATATCGCCGCATCTCTAGATACCCCAGAGCCGACTTTCCGCGATAAGGAGTATGCCGAATACAAAGCCGGGCGAGCCGAGACTTCTTCTGATTTAATCCCGCAGTTAAAAAAGGCGCCCTTGGTTTATGAAGTTTTTGGCGTCCGCTCTTTTGCCATCCCCGGTTTTGAGGCCGACGACTTAATCGGTTCGTTTGTAGAAATGTTTAAAGACGAGCCCGATTTAAAAATTGTGATTCTTTCCGGCGATCGTGACGTGCTTCAGCTGGTGGAAGGCGAGAAAGTTGTTGGTCAGCTTTTCAAAACAGGAATTACCGAAACCGTTATCTACGACGAAAAAGCGGTCATAGAAAAATTCGGTATCGGACCCAAGCAGTTGCCGGACTATAAGGGATTTGTGGGGGATCAATCCGATAATATCAAAGGCGTCGCGGGAGTGGGCCCGAAGACAGCGGAAATTTTGTTGAAAGAATTTAAAACCATTGAAGAGGTTTATGAAAACATTTCTATTATCACTCCTAAAATCGCAAAAAAAATTGAAGGCAAAAAAGAGGAAGCCATATTCTCCCGCCGCCTAGCGACTATCCGTCGCGACGCCCCTGTTGGCGTGAGCGACTTGGAATCTTTAAAAGTTCCCGCTTTGGATAAAGTAAAGCTAAAAACCTTTTTCCAGTCACTTGGGTTTAAAAGTCTTATTGAGAAGCTAGAAAAATGATTAACGAAGCGAAAAAAATTGAATTAGCCCAATGGTTGCTGGATCCCGACAAGCATCAGGCTTTGCCGGATAATTTGATTCAACTTGAGCAGAGATTAGAAAATGCCGGTTTGGATATAATCTATCGGAATATTGAATTACCGTTGGTGGAAATTTTGGGAAAAATGCACGAGGTGGGTATTAAGTTGGATTTAGAGTATTTAAAAAAGCTCGACGAAGAAATTGAGGGCGAACTTTCCGGCTCGGTAAAGAAGATTTTCAAAGAGGCCGGCGGCGAGTTTAATATCAACTCCCCTAAGCAGTTGTCGGAAATTTTATTCGGGAAATTAAAAATTAATCCCGCCGGCGTTCCCAAAAGAAAAACTGGCGCTTATTCCACCGACGCGGAGACTTTGAATAAACTTTCAAAAGAGCACGCGATTGTGGATTCGATTTTGAAATATCGAGAGTTGTACAAACTGCAATCAACATACGTAAGGCCGCTTCAGGAATTAGCGGATAAAAACGGGCGAGTGCACACGACTTTCGTGCAAACAGCCGCCAGCACCGGCCGTTTGAGCTCGCATGAGCCGAATCTGCAGAATATTCCCGTAGTTTCCGAATGGGGGAAGAGGATTCGCCAAGGGTTTATCGCGGATAAAGGAAAAAGTTTTTTGGCTTTGGATTATTCCCAAATTGAGTTGCGAGTTTTAGCGGCGGTATCCGGCGATGAAAGTATGATTGATGCTTTCAAAAAGAATTGGGACATTCACAAGCTCACCGCTTCGAAAGTTTATGACGTGCCGCTGGAGAAAGTTACTCCGGAAATGCGCACGGTGGCAAAGACGATGAACTTCGGCGTGATTTACGGAATGGGCCCGCAGGCTTTCTCGCAGTTGAGCGGCCTGCCTTTTTTGGAAGCCAAGAGATTTATTGATGAATACTTCGCTGATTTCAAAGCCGTGAAAATCTGGCAGGAGAAAACAATCATTGAGGCGCGGAAAACTGGATTTGTGGAAAACTTAAATGGCAGGAAAAGATTTTTGCCAGGAATTAATCATCCCAATAAGCGCTTCTCTTCTGAAGCTGAACGCGCGGCAATTAATATGCCGATTCAGGGATTGGCTGCAGACATTATCAAGTTGGCGATGATTAGGGCGGATAAATTAATTAGTTCCAAAAAACTCGGAGAGCGGGTCCGGATGCTTTTAACTATTCATGACGAGTTGATATTTGAAGTTGATGATAAAGATATAAAGGAAGTAGAAAGCCTGATTAAAAAAGAAATGGAGGAGGCTTATGATTTAAAATCGGTGAGCTTGAAGGTGGACAGCGCTTCGGGTAAAAATTGGGCGGAACTATAAAATATTTTTATGCCTGAAAAATTTGAGATGCCTCATGCGGATAAGTTAGTCGGAGTACCCACCGAGCACGTGGATAAGCAGGAGATGGCTGAACGGAACTTTACTAAATATTTTGAACAGCCAGGTGACAGGGAGAAGCCGTTCGAGTTAGAAAAAACCGCTAAAGACGTTGAGATAATTAACTTTTGCGACGAGTCGGTATGGAAGTATATGCAGCAATACGGCAGGGAGAAAAATATTAAACTGCCTATGCAAAACGTGCACGTGCTAGAAGAGGGCGGCGTTGAGGTGGCGACAGGGGGAAGGTTTGGAGTAGGCACACACTCTATGCTGCGCGGCAAGATAGCCGTAGATCGCGACCCATCGGATACCCAATTTTCTCTTGTTACTTTTCACGAGCTTTTTCATGCCAAAGCTTATCAAGCAGGGCAGATAAAGACTAAAGAAGGAAATTTTGGGTTCGATAAATATCGCAACGGCTTTATCGTGACTTCGCGTGATGGCAAGAAAACTTATTTTGATGGTGTAGAAGAGGCGGTTGTAGGCCATATGACCCAAAGATTTTTTAATGAAGTTTTATCCAAAGACCCCAAGTTTATCCCTGAGATTGAGGAGCGGAAAAAGAATGGGCAGCCTTTTGATATTTCTCGGCAAGACGAGCAAGCGGCCGGGAAGAAAATAGTTGAGGATCTTTTTATTAAGAATCCCGGAAAGTTTGATAGCAAAGAAGAAATAATGGAAATGTTTATCAAGGCCCAAGTTACCGGAAATATTTTGCCGGTGGCTCGGCTTTTCGAAAAGACTTATGGCAAGGGAAGCTTCCGAAAATTAGGCGAAGAGACCGGTATGGTAGAAAAAGTTGAAGAAAAAGACAAGTAATTTATGCCAGAGCTACCGGAAGTCCAAACGGTTGTTAATGACCTGAATAAGAAAATTGTGGGCCGGAAAATTACCGGTGTCTGGTTTGACTGGCCGAAGATGATTAAAGACCCGCTGGATCAATCGAGGACCAAAGTTGCCCACAAACACGTGGCGGTTTTTGAGGGTTTTGTGAAAGGTGAAAAATTTGTGGAAGTTCGCCGCCGCGCGAAAAATATTTTGATTTATCTTACTCACGGGAAAATGCTTTTGGCTCATCTGAAAATGACCGGGCATCTCCTTGTTGGTAAGTGGCGAGTCGTTAGTCGTAAAGTCGTGCCGTTATGGCCCAAGGCCATCGTAGAGGATCCGTACAACAAATATATTCATCTGATTTTTTATTTAGATAACGGCCAGATGCTCGGCTTTTCCGATTTGCGGAAATTCGCCAAAATTATTGCCGGGCCAATAGAAGTTATAGAAAATCTTCCGGAATTAGTTCGGCTTGGCCCAGAGCCGCTAGAAAAAAGTTTTACTTATGAAAAGATGGTAGAGGTAATCAAACCAGAGCATCGAAAAATCAAGCAGGTTCTACTGGATCCGGAAGTCATCGCCGGGATTGGAAATATTTATTCCGACGACATTTTATGGAAAGCAAAAATTAATCCTTTCCGGCCGGCAAATAAATTAAAAGAACCGGAATTAAAGAATATTTATAAAGCGATTAAAGAAGTGCTGACAAAAGCCGTGAAATTGCGTGGCACTTCTACCAGCGATTTTCGCGACACTGCCGGCCTAGAAGGAGGTTATACTGAATATAGAAGTGTTTATGGGCGAGAAGACGAACCCTGCCCAAGGTGCGGCACTGGGATTGTGCGCAAGAAGATTGGTGGTCGCTCAGCGCATTTTTGCCCTAAGTGCCAAACTATGAAATAAAATGCTTATTTATCTTTATGGGCCCGATGCTTATCGGCGCCAGCAAAAATTAAAGGAAATTACCGAAAAGTTTACCGATAAACACGGTAATTCCGGTTTGGAGCGTTTTGATTTAAGTATGAAGGGAGAGGTTGAGCGGCTGAAGGATTTTTCTACTACTCAATCTTTATTTGATAGTTCTAAATTTGGAATAGTCTATGAAGCAGATGAGGCCGAGCCGAAAGAAGTGAATAATCTTTTGAAAATCGCCGATGGCTCAAAGACCATCAGTTTGGCGGTGGTAGCCGACAAAGCTCTGCCGAAGACTTTTAAAATTCTTTCCGGAGCGGAAGTCATCAGTCAGGAGTTTGATAATTTGGAGTCGGCACAGGTTTCTGCCTTCGCCAAAGCCGAAGCGCAAAGGCGAGATTTTAAATTGAGCGACTCTCTTTTGCAGGGCCTGATTTGGAAATACGCCAAAGACACTTGGGGTTTAGTAAATGAAATCGAGAGGTTGGCCTTGGGGGGCAATCCTGAAACGGTTTTGCGTGAGCAGGATTTCTTTTCGGCAATCAGCCAATTGGAATATGGAAAGACGGCGAGTGTGAAGTTGCCGATTTTGGAGCGATTGATGCACTCAGAAGATTTACCTAAGATTTTTAATATTTTAGCCGCTATGGCGCGCAATAAAAACAAAATGGCCGATTATGATCTGGCCATTAAATCCGGGAAGCTGGAATACGAAGAGGTTCTTACCGATTTAGCTCTTAGCAGTTAATTTAGCCGATAGTCGGGACTTTAAGCGAGAAGCGGTGTTCTTTTTTAAAACGTTTACCTTGGCGGCTTTATCCAGTTGTTGGAATACAACGGAAAGGAGTTCAGCAGAAGGAGTTTTTTTGTAAGCCTTAACAGCCTCTTTCAAGGTTTTCTTTTGGGAGACATTCCGCGTTCTGCGGCTCTGACTCTGCCTCCAAGCTTTTTTGGCTGAACGGGTGATTGGCATGGGAAATGTTTAAATATTTAAACGTTTAAATATAATAGACAAAAACGGGAAGTTTTGCAATAGCTATGGCTTAAAGATAATGAATTTATATCCTACAAAATTCCACATCACATTCGGGACGATGGCGGTGAATTTGGAGATGTTTTCCCATAATGGCTCACCCATTCCTTCGGGGGCTCCAATCACAGAAGTCATTAAATAGACGATTCCTGTGTTTAACAGTAATCCGGTGAAGGTTACACAGATGAACCGAGAATATTCTTTCAAATTTGGCCGCTCGCCCTCTTTCTTGAAAGCCCATAAGCGGTTCCAAAAGTAGGCGTTGGTGGTGGCGATTAAAAACCCGACGGAATTAAAAAGAATAATCAGCGGGCCGGAATAAACTTTAAAAATAAGGCTGAAAATATTCAAAATACCCAAGTCGATAAACGCGCTTAAGGCTCCCGCTGCTCCGTATTTGGCGAACTGGAACATCGTCGGAGACCGCAAACCAATCAGTCCGGCAATCCACATTGAAAAATTAGCGAACAAGAAAAATCCAATAATAGTTACCGCGCCGCTGGCCAAGGTTAGTTCCCATTGAGGTGGCTGCAGGTTTTCTAGAATTGGCAGGGCGAAAGCTCCGAAGAGTAAGCCGATGATCGATACCAGATAGTAGTCTTTTTTTGTGGCGACTCCAGTCATAAAGTTAACCTTACCGCTTATTGACTGGGACTGCAAAATCGGCTATACTGTATCCCAGTAAATGGCATCGCGCCATTTAAACAAAACCCCATTTTGGAAGGAGGCCAGCATGGCGAGCTACGATCGTTCGGCTCAGCGCAACGAGAAGAAGGGCAAGAAGAAGGGCGGAGGCGGGCAGCAGCCGGCGCGGAAGCGTAAGTATTACTCGATTTTCATTCCGGTTCGGAAGGTGGTGAGGATGCTGAAGTCCTGCAGTGCCGAGTTCGTCGGCAAGCTGGCCTGCAAGGAGCGGCAGGAGGCCAAGCCCGATGAGATTCAGGGAGCGCTTCATGCTCTCGCGGACGACGGTGCTTCGGGAGAGTACGGCGAGCGAGTTCAGGAGTTGGCAAAAGAGGCGCTCGAGTATGTGAAGTGATTGTTCCCGCACCGAAAGGTGCGGGTTTTTTATTCCCCTATCCCCCATTGACAAATGTAGAGCTGGTATGGTATAATACACCTGTCAAGTGACCTTAACAATTTAGTTCCCCAAACAAGGAGATAGCCATGATTGAGTGCCAACAGCCCAAGAAGTGGATCGGTGCGGCCAGTGTGAAGGATGTCTTGACGATAATCCTTCAGTTGCAGTTCGAGTGCGCCGGGCGGTTCCTCTATTTTCTCAGCGAGAGCGAGGATGAGGATGGGACCCTGGTGGCCTGTCTGGAAGTCGGAGAAGTGGGTGCTGGCGGGAAGTGGTGCAAAGAGATGTACTTCACCGGCTTCGGACATGACGCCCGGCTGTTGAAGGCCTTCTACAATCAGTTCCTGCCGGCGCGGGATGGCGACCATTTGAAAGTGGCGGCCATGCTCCGAGCTGGTATCTGCGATCCGGAAGACATTTATGCCGGACTGCAGATTCAAGATGCCGATGCTCTGATGACTGCCATTGAGGCAGCCCAGAAGCACGGATTCGGACTTCATCTTTTCGTTCACCTCAAAGACTAGGAGGCTGTGGATGTCAGGCAACGTAACGCCCTTCCATGGCCCCCTATTCCCACATGATCTCCGCAGCGATGCGGAGATTTTTTATTTAGTACGAGGCTTCGAGGACGCAGGTGTAGACTCTACTCCCAGTCCGAGAAACGAACCTGCCTGCCGGTAGGCAGGGTAATAAATAATAAAATCCCGCATCCCGAAGGGTTGTGGTTAAAATTCTTTATTTCTATGTCGTCGAATATCTGACATAGAGTCTATGCCTTATTATTCTCCTCCTCGAAATAAAGAATTTTTCCTCACAACGCTGCTAGAGCTTATGTGGGAATAGGGGGCTGGGGGCGTTTTTTTATACCTCCATCGCGTTCTTGGCCAGTTCTTCTTCCACGATTGGTTTGTTTATGGCCATCGGGTGTAGCCCCATTTTTTTATTAAATTTTTCCTGTACTTTCCGGCGACGCAAGGTTTCCAACATTGTTTTTTTAATAGAGTCAGTAAGAAAATCAGCGTAGAAAATAACTTTTCCGTTAATTGAGCGGGCGGCACGACCGGCCATTTGAATCAGGCCACGGTAGTTACGTAAAAACCCCTCTCGGTCGGCATCAAGGATCGCCACCAAGCTAACTTCGGGCAAATCCAAGCCTTCGCGCAACAAATTAATTCCCACCACTACATCAATATCGCCGCGGCGTAACGCTTGCAATACTTTCGGGCGTTCTAAGGTTTTAATTTCTGAATGAAGATATTGCGTTTTAATTCCTTGCTCCAAAAGATATTCAGTAAGATCTTCAGCGGAGCGCTTGGTAAGAGTCAGAGCCAACACGCGCTCATTTTTCGCTATGCGCTTTCTGATTTCCCCAACAAGATGTAGAACTTGATTCTTTGCCGGGCGGATTTGAATTTCCGGATCTAAAATTCCTGTTGGCCTCAATAGCTGCTCAACAGCCGGACCCATTTGTAATTCATATGGCCCAGGAGTGGCAGAGACGTAAATCGTCTGGTTGATTTTTGCGTTGAATTCCGCGAAAGTCAGCGGCCGGTTATCCAGCGCCGAAGGAAGTCGGAAACCGTAGTTGATTAGATTCATCTTCCGGCGGCGATCACTTTCTTGCATAGCATTTAATTGAGGAACGGCGATATGTGATTCATCAATGAAAAGTAAAAATGGCTTCGGGAAATAATCCAGCAAAGTTGTGGGTGGCTCGCCCGGCTCGCGGAAGCTCAAGTGGCGGGAATAATTCTCCACGCCGTTCACGTAGCCCTTCTTTTTGAGCATATCCATATCAAAATTTGTTTTCTTTTCTAGACGGGTGGCCTCTTCAAATTTATTCGCCGATTGTAGCTGTTCCACTCGGTCATCAAGTTCGTTTTTAATGTTTTCGAGAGCGAGATTGAGCTTGTGTTGAGGGGTTACCCAGAATTTCGCCGGGTAGATAGACATGCCGACTAATGACTGCTGACTAATGACTGATGACTTGGGATCAATTTTTTTAATGGAGATTATTTTTCTTTTTTCAAAGGCGATTTCAAAGATTTCGTCGGTTACCAAGTGGATGCGGGCGATGTTTTTCTCAAACGAGAACTGGCCCAGCAGTGGCGAGGCATTATTTTTTTCATACTGCAAAAGATTTAGGTGGCGGGTCAGGTCTTTTGGGTCAATAATCTGGCCGGTCTTCAGTTCCAGCCGGGCGTTTTGATATTCATTGGGGTCGCCGACACCATAAATACAGGAAACAGAAGCGATAACGATGGCGTCTTTGCGGGCGAGTACCGCCTGAATGGCCGAGTGGCGTAGTTTGTCTATCTCCGCGTTGATGCGCGCATCTTTTTGGATATAAGTTTTCGTTTGCGGCATAAAGGCCTCGGGTTGATAGTAGTCGTAGTAAGAAACGAAATAATGGACGGCGTGATTAGGGAAAAATTGTTTGAACTCCTGATAAAGTTGAGCGGCCAATATTTTGTTGGGCGAGATGATAATAGTAGGCAGGCCGGTTTTTTCTATAACTGAAGCCATCGTGAAGGTCTTGCCGGAACCCGTCACGCCCAAAAGAGTCTGGTGTTTTGCGCCAGATTCCAGGCCGCGGGTCAGCTTCTCAATGGCCTGCATTTGGTCCCCTTTCGGCGAAAAATTAGATATTAGCTTAAACATTCTTTGGGGTAATTAAGTTATTTAGAAGTTGAGTCATTTAGTTGGGCTTTCTTTATGCTATTTACATACCCGTTAATTAAAAGACGAACTTCGTCACAGTTATTTAGGAGATTATTGCATTCGTCCATTGGGGCATACTTCAAGTCTCGGATGGCAATAATGTGGTTAACGGTTTCTTCCAGAGAGCCGCGTGCTTGGCGACAAAACTGTATATTCTCCTGGTAATGATACCTACCAAAGCCTTCCGCGATATTTGCAGAAGCTGATGCGGCAGAGCGTCTGATTTGGGAGGTTATGTTAAATTTTTCCTCTTTTGGCATAAGGTTTGTTAGGCTATAAATTTTTAGCATAAGACTATGCGCTTTTTGCCAGACGATCAGGTCTGTGAATTTGTTGATAGTTTTAGCCATATTTACTTAATTTCTTAATGACTTAATGACCGCTCCAGTTTATACTGGAGCTATGTTGCACAGCTTAAGCGGTAAACTAGTCGGACGGAAGGATAATTTCGCAATTATCGAGGCGGCCGGCATCGGATTCAAAGTTTTGTTTGCCGCTAAAACCGCCCAAAGTTTGCCACAAAATGGTTCAGATATCAAGATTTTTTGCTCTCTTTATAGCAAAGAGAATGCCCCGTTTGAATTGTTCGGATTTTTAAACGAACAAGAGTTGTATTTGTTTGAAAAATTAAACACAGTAGGCGGCATCGGACCCAAAACTGCTCTATCGGTGATGGGAGTCGCTCAAATTGATCAATTAATAGCGGCGATTAATGCAGGCAAGACGGAACTTTTGACCAAGGCCTCCGGCATCGGGAAGAAGACGGCCGAGCGGGTGATTTTAGATTTGAAAGGCAAATTAGACGGCGGCAGTAAAGAAACTTCAGAGCAGAATTTGAATTTAATGGAATCTGACGTAGAACTCGAAGAAACTTTAATTAGTCTTGGTTATACTCGTCCGCAGGCTAAGGCATCTCTTTCTAAAATAAACCCCGAGACCAAGGGTTTTAAAGAGCGGCTGAAAGAGGCGTTAAAAAAGGCCAAGTTATGAGATTTTTTAAAAGTTTTTATCACTATCTACTAGCATGGGCTGGCGCCCTGATTTACGGCTTCCCCTCGAGGAAGATTTTCGTTTTGGGAGTCACGGGCACTAAGGGTAAGTCCACCACGCTTGAGTTAATAAATTCCATTTTAGAATCGGCCGGCAAAAAGACCGCGTTGGTTTCTTCTATTCGTTTTAAAGTAGACGGCGAAACAATAAAAAATACTTCCGGCATGTCTATGCCGGGCCGTTTTGCTTTGCAGAGAGTTCTTTGGAGGGCGGTGCGCGCCGGATGCCAGTATGCTTTGGTGGAGGTCACTTCGCAGGGAATTCTTCAGCATCGTCATAGATTTATTGATTTTGATGCGGCACTGTTTACCAATCTTCAGCCGGAGCATATTGAGGCGCATGGTTCGTTTGAGAAATATCGGGACGCGAAGGTGAGTTTTTTTGAAGATGTGGCGGAATATTCAAAAAAATCGGAGAAGCATTTTTTTATCAACGAAGGTGATAAATCCGCCGAGTATTTCGCTGCTTGCGCAGATGAAAATTCGGAGGTGGTCTATTTTAGCAGGGAAGCGTTCATTCGAAGGGAGTTGGGGGGTGGGCACGAATCTATCGGAGATTGGCTTTCCGGAAATTTTAATCTGGAAAATGCCGCCGCCGCCACAGCTTTCGTTTCTTCCCGAGGAATAGGATGGGATGAAACAAAAAAAGTATTCCAGAATTTTAGCGGCGTGCCTGGGCGGCTGGAGTACGTGCAAAAAGCCCCCTTCTCGGTAGTGATTGATTACGCGCACACTCCCGATAGTTTAGCGAAGGTCTATGAGAGTTTATCCGTAGGGTTGAGCAGTAGAAATAAAATGATTTGCGTTTTGGGAGCGGCGGGCGGCGGGCGGGATAAATGGAAACGGCCGGCAATGGGCAAGATTGCTTCCGAATACTGCGGCGTAGTAGTGCTGACTAATGAAGATCCTTATGATGAAAACCCGGAATCAATCATCAATGAGATAGCAGGGGGTTTTTCCCGCGCCGATTTCGACAAAAAAGAATTTTTGAAGATTTTAGATCGCCGCGAGGCAATCGCTAAAGCAATTTCTTTTGCTAAGAAGGGTGATGTGGTCGTGATGACCGGAAAGGGAAGTGAGGATTGGATACACGTAGCGCGTGGGAAGAAGATTCCGTGGAGTGAAAAGAAGGTAGTTGAGGAAATTTTGCGGGGCTAGCCCCGAGACCACGAGATTACTAAGTTATTCTTCGTGGTTTTTCGTGGTTGATTTTTATTAAAGTTTGTATTATTGTTCCACTCGGTCCGACTTAGGAGATAGAGGAATGTGTCATCGATGTGTTGAGGCTCGGGAGTCAAAGCGTGCCGCAAAGATCCGGGCGAAAAAAGAGAACCCTGGCAAGCTGAAGCTACTGCGAGAGACGTTTGCCTACTTAGTTCACCTTGCGGAGTTGAACAGGCGCGATATTGATGATCTGTTGCTGGTGGCGGGGAAGATTCGTACTCACAAGGATTTCGTGAAGCAGCTGGCCTCCATGACGATTGATCCGGAAAAGCACCACCATAGCAAAACTTCTGGCTTTTAGCCCCTTCGGGGGCTTTTTGTTATATGTACCAGACTTATAGAACTTTTATAGAATGGTACGCGTACCAGACTTATAGAAATTTTGTGGAATGGTATAATCAGGCAATGATTAGCCAATTTCTTGACGGTTTAGTATTTAAAATTCAGCAGAAGCGAATTCGTAAATATTTGAATGAGCAAAAATTAACTTCCGCATCAGTGTTGGATTTGGGCTGCGGTTATGGTTGGTATTCCCAATTGTTTGACGGACATTACACGGGGATTGATAATGACGCTGATCGGTTAGCGGTGGCACGGAAGAAGTATGCGGATAAGAACTTTTTGGAGATGTCGGCTGACACCTTGGCGTTTCCTGGCCAGAGTTTTGATTTGGTTGTTAGTTTTCTGGTTCTGCATCATCTAACGAGCGATCAGCTTGAGAAAGCCATCAAAGAAGTAAAAAGGGTTTTGAGGCCCGGCGGAAGGTTTTTGGTGCTTGATCTAGTGGTTCCAGATAGATTATCGGCTTTGGTCCGACCACTGATGTGGTTGGATAACGCGGAGCGTAGAAAATCTTCGCAGTTAGCTGATCTTTTCCAAAAGTCAGGATTTCAAATCACCGAACAGAGCGAGAAGAGCCGCGGAATTTTCTCCACCGCATTTTTTGCTACAATAAAATCATGAAACTTACTTTCCACGGCGCGACCAAGCAGGTTACCGGCTCCAATTTTTTATTAGAATCTGATGGCCAGAAAATTTTAATTGATTGCGGTTTGAATCAAGGAGATAGCTTTGTTGAAAAACATAACTTCGAGCCATTTCCATACAATGCGAAAGAAATTTCTGCTGTCTTGGTGACCCATCCGCACGTTGATCACGTTGGTCGGTTACCGAAGCTTTATAAAGATGGTTTTCGCGGGAAGGTTTATTCCACGCCGCCTTGCCGTGATGCCGCCCAGATACTACTCACCGACTCCGAGCATATTTTGATTCAGGAAGCCGAACGTTTTAAGCAGCCGGTAATTTATGGCATTCGCGAAATTGAAGAGTTGATGACGCATTGGGAAGGAATTGAATATCATCAGCAGATTACTGTGGGTAATTTTAAAGCCACTTTTTATAACGCTGGTCACATTTTGGGCTCCAGTTTTATTTTAGTAGAGGCAGAGGGGAAGAGAATGATTTTTTCAGGAGACTTAGGGAACTCTCCGGCTCCGATGATCGGCAGGCGTGAGGATCCTCCGGCCGGCGTAGATTATTGTTTAGTTGAAGGGACTTATGGCAATCGGATCCATCCGCCGATGAGCGTTCGGAAAGGAATTCTAGAAGATATGATTGAAGACACAGTGAAGTCAGGTGGCGTCTTGATGATTCCGGCTTTCGCAATGGAGCGCACGCAAGAGTTGCTTTTTGAACTCAACGATTTAGTTGAGAGCGGCCGGATACCGAGCTTGCCGATTTTTGTGGATAGCCCGCTCGCTATTAAACTTACAGAGGTTTATAAAAAGCATTATAAATATTTTGATGAAGATACTCAGAAAAAATTTCATTCCGGGGACGGTATATTTAATTTCCCGGGTTTGAAAATGACTTTAACTGTGGATGAATCGAAGGGGATTAACAAAGTTCCGGCACCGAAAGTGATTATCGCCGGGGCGGGCATGTCTAATGCCGGAAGAATTTTGCATCATGAAAAACTCTATCTTTCCGATCCGAACAGCACCATATTTATGGTTGGCTATCAGGCGGCGGGCTCATTAGGCCGAAAGATATTGGATGGTGAGAAAAAAGTGAAAGTTTTGGGAGAAGTAGTAAATGTGCGATGCAGGGTTGTGGTAGCAACTGCTTATTCTGCTCATGCCGACCAGCCCCAGCTTCTGGAGTGGCTCACACCTATGCGGGGAAAAATAAAAAAGGTTTTCGTGATTCACTCCGAAGAGGAATCAGGCAAGGAATTAGTGCAAAAAATGAGAGATGAGTTGGCTATAGACGGAGAAGTGCCAGAGCCGAATTCTTCTGTTGAATTGTGATAATATTACCGTATGGTCAGCCGTTTAAACCCTCGCCGGCATCTCAAATATAAAATTTGCGTCTCGGGAGCCGCCGAGACCGGGCATTGTGCTATTGATGCTTTAGAAAAGGCCGAGCAGATTGGTCGCGAGATTGCTAATGCCGGAATGGTTTTGGTGACCGGCGCGACCACCGGTATTCCATATTGGTCCGCCAAAGGTGCCAAAGAAGCGGGGGGGATAGTTATTGGGCTTTCTCCTGCCTCTTCCGAAGCCGCGCATATTAAATCCTACAAGCTTCCCACTGATTATCATGATGTGATTGTGTATACCGGATTTGATTATTCAGGGCGCAATCTTTTATTGACCCGGTCTGCAGATGCGGTGATTACGATTTGCGGTCGCTTGGGAACGTTAAATGAATTCACAATCGCCTTTGAAGACCATAAGCCGATTGGCGTCTTGACGGGTACGGGTGGCATGGCGGATATGATTAAAGATATAGTGGATAAGTCGCATCGGGGGCCGGGAAAGGTAATTTATGACCCCGACCCCAAGAGTTTAGTGGAGAAGCTTATCAAGATGATAGAAAAAGAGAAAGAAAATAATAAAAAAATATAAATATGAAAAAGAAAGCTGTGAAGAAATCTAAAAAAGTAGTAAAAAAACCGGCTAAGGCGGTAAAAAAGATTAAAGCAGCCAAGTCAATCGGTGTGGTCACGCATTTTTACGGGGGCATAAAGGTGGCTATTGTTAAATTTAAAAAGCCGATGAAACAGGGCTCGGTAATCAAAATTAAAGGAGCCACTACTGATTTCGAACAGACGATAAAATCTATGCAGTATGATCATAAAGATATTGCCGTGGCCAAAAAAGGGCAGGAAGTCGGAATGAAAGTGAATAAAAAAGTGCGCGATGGAGACGAAATCTTTGAGTAATGATCGAGCAATTACTATCTTCTGAATATTTAGAGATCTTCGGCCAGATCGCCTTGGCGACCCTGCTGGGGGCGCTGATTGGAGTTGAGCGGGAACTAGCCAAGAAAAACGCCGGTATGCGCACTTTTGCTTTAGTGGCTTCTGGCTCCGCTATGTTTAGTATTATTTCCCAATTAGCTTTTGAGAATTTTGTCGGCTCCAGCTTCGACCCTTCTCGTATCGCCTCTCAAGTAGTGGTGGGCATCGGCTTCATCGGCGCCGGTTCAATTCTTTCTTCTCAAAACAAAGTTCGCGGTCTGACTACTGCCGCCGGTCTATGGGTTTCGGCCGCTATCGGTATGGCAGTAGCCTACAAGCTTTATTCGGTCGCGATTTTCGGTACCTTTGTGACGATTTTTATCTTAGTTTTCCTTTGGACTATCGAGCAGAAATTAATTAAGAAAATGGGAAGTTTGGCCGCGCATGACGTGGACGAGGATTAAGCAATTCTTTTTGCCGTTCGGCATATTGGCCGGCACGATTATCGGAGCCGGAGTTTTTTCCTTGCCTTATATTTTCCGGTTTTCCGGCATCAGCCTCGGGCTGATCTATCTAGTGATCGGGTCGGCGGCCTATATCGTGGTCTATCGGATGTACGCGGATATTGTGCGTGAAACCCCCGGCGACCACCGGTTCGTCGGATATAGCAGGATCTATCTGGGGAACCGGATTGGCTGGCTGGCCATACTGATGACGATTATTGAAAGTATCCTGGTACTTACTATCTATCTGGTTTTGTCGGAAAGTTTTGCCCATCTGCTTGTCCGCGCCGGCGCCGGAGTGGAGAAGATAATTATTTTCTGGTTTTTGGCGTCCGCGGCCATTTTATTGGGACTCAAAAAGATAGCGAAAATAGAACTGGCTATCACGTCCGGGATACTCGCCATTTTCGCCATTGTTTTTTTCTTCGGCGCTAAAAATATCGGGGCGCTTTCCGTTGTTGATATTGTTCCGGTTTGGGGAAATCTGTTCTGGCCATTGTCCGCGGTGCTATTCTCACTTTCCGGAAGGGTGGCCATCCCGGCAGTGGTTAAATTGGGTGGGCCAACGAACAAAGTAATTTTTTGGGGAGTTGCCGTTCCCGCTTTGGTTTACGGATTGTTCGCATTTAGCGTAATCGCTATTTCTCCAATCGTCACCGAAGACGCGGTCACCGGTTTGCGGGCGGGGATCCCTTACGCAGTTTCCTGGCTGGTAGGCGTGTTGGGAATTTTATCGCTGATCAGTTCTTACATTACGGTCGGGTATGATGTGGAAAAGAGTCTGGAATATGATCTCCGGACCCCTTATACTCTGCGCTTCGCGATGGTGATGTTTGGGCCCATTCTGCTTTATTTCGGAGGCCTGAAGGATTTTTTGTATCTGGTTGGTCTGACGGGAGGAATTTTCATAGCCCTGGAAAGTATTTTTATCGTTTGGATGTGGTTGAAAATGAAAGGCAGGAGAATGTCGGTGGGGGCGGCCGCTTTGATAGTTTTGTTTGCCGTGGCGCTTGGCTATGAGATACTTAAAGGACTACTTTAGGTATGAAAAACTATAACAACATCAAAGCCTCTCTTTCCCGAAGGGCCACTGAAGAATTTAAGGCTGTTGCCGGAGTAGTTTTGTGTAAAACTTGCGGAGCGGCGTATCACAAAAAATCTTGGAGGCACGGAATTGAGAAATTTAATAAAGCGGAAACCGAGAGTATTTCGTCCGGGAAAAAAGATGTTCCTGTAAAATTTGCGCTTTGCCCAGCCTGTCAGATGATTAAAAATAGGCAGTACGAAGGGCGGATTACCATTAAAAATCTTCCTCAAGACTCAGAGCAATCACTGAAGGAATTGGTTGGGGGATTTGGGAAGCGCGCCTACGAACAGGACCCGATGCATCGCCTGATTGAGATGAAGAAAGATGGTAGTAATTGGGTTATTACTACCACCGAAAACGAGATGGCCAATAAAATGGCTCACAAAATAAAGACTTCTTTCAGCCACGTAAAGTCCCGTACGCATTTTGCCGGCGATCCGAGCGATGTGGCAGAAATTACTATCGAATTTTCCTAAGTATTCATTTTATATATTCCTAGCCTCGATTCCATTTGGGGCGAGGGTTTTAGTCTATCAATTCACGACGGGTTTTGATGAATATGAAACAATCTTCGTTTATTTGAGCGATATTTTAATGGTTTTGTTCCTGGTTGTCGCGGCGCAACATTCTAACATTCTGCAGAATGTTAGAATGTGGGCCGGGGAGAACAAAGCTCTTGGCGTATTTTTATTTTTCGTATTCTTGTCGGTATTCTGGGCGCTATCCCGCGAGATAGCACTTTATAATTTTGTTCGATTGGTTCTGCTCGCGACCACAGCATTGGTTACGGCAAAGCTATTGTACGCCGGAGGCGGATCATTCTCCGAAGGAAAAACCAGAATAGTGAAATTTGAGGGGATTCTAGCGGTATTAGCCGCGTCGTCAGTCGTCCAGTCGTTAGTTGGGATTATCCAGTTCATTAAGCAGGAAGGTCTGGGTCTGGCGCGTCTGGGTGAGCCGCTGATCGGGCCGAATGTCGGAGGGGCGGCAAAAATTATCGCTGAAGGCGGGAAGATCCTGCGGGCTTATGGCACACTTCCTCATCCAAACGTGCTGGCGGCCTTTTTAGTAATCGGGTTGCTGGCAATATATTATTTCTGGCTTTGTCGGCCGAGCGAACTGGCCCCGTTAGAGGCCGCGCCCGCGCTTGCGCGCCCGAAGGGCCTTAGGGGCGGGCTGCCTCTAACGGGGTGGAATACTTTAGTTAGTGATGTTTTCTTTGGAGTAGGAATTTTTATAATTATTTTAGGACTCACCCTCGCTTTCTCCCGCGCGGCTTGGATTGTAGCCGACCTCGCTACGCTGGCGGTTTTGCTCCACGCTTTTATCTCTAGGAAGAATTGGATTCAGGCGGTCCGGCTGACTATTTTGTTGGCGGCAATTACGGTTATTTTATTTTCAGGATTCAAAAATTTTATTTTACCCCGTGCCCAGATTAGCCCCAACGAACCGGCGGTCACACAGAGAATCGGCTACAACGATATTGCCCGAGGCCTGATAAAAGATAATTTGTTGGGAGTAGGCGTCGGCAATCAGGTTTTGTATTCAGTGAAAAATAATATATATCAGCAGGCTGGCATGAATCAGGCGTGGCAATGGCAGCCAATCCATAATATTTATTTATTAATGGCTTCGGAGATTGGAATTTTGGGGTTAATTGCCTTTTTATTGTTTACCGGCAAACTTCTGATTTCTGTTGCCCCAGTCGTCAGTCGTCAGTCGTCAGTCGTCCCGTTTATAATGCTTTGCTCTTTGCTGGCGCTGGGTTTATTTGACCACTTCCTCTGGACTCTCCAGCCGGGGAGGTTAATGTTGTGGTTGACGATTGGGCTGGTGATGGGTTTGAATATCACAAGTAAGCGCTCATAGCTCAATGGTTAGAGCACGGGCCTCCGAAGCTCGGGATTGTGGTTCGATTCCACATGAGCGCACAATTTGTTATGTTGTTAGCAGTTCTTTCGAAGGAGGATTGCCGTGGCCACCACAGAAATTCTAAAGGGTGTCGTGGATCAATGGTATGAAACCGGCTCGGAGGGGGTTTGTTGGGTTTTTTACAAAGACGGAAAGAAATCTTGGGGGAAGGCGGTCGAGTTTCTTGAAGGAGGAGACCGACTGAAGATTTTCGGCGAGGACGGGAAGGCTGTTGTTTTTGATGGGAAAATCGTTCCGAACTATCGGATTGGCTGGAAGAAGTATCCGATGAACCCAAAACATGGTCAGCCATGCGCCTTGGGCTATTGGATACATTGGACGCAAAAAGGCTGGAAGCCCGACGACTGGGCAAGATTGTTCATCAGGACTCAAAACCAGAAACCGTTCCGCGCGGAGTTAATTAAAAAAGCGACATAAGCCCCGCCACAACGGGGCTTTTTTATTCGGCGGGTTTTGTGATATAAAGTAAGCGTTCTTTAAAGGAGGTAAGAATTGACCGACCATCTCCCGAGGGGCGACCTCCGAGAGTATAGGAGTGAGTCGCGGCGCAAGTGGCTAATCTTGTGGATTATGTTGGCGGTCTTCGCGATGGAGTTGCTTGGCGGCTATTTTTCCCACAGCCTATCGCTACTCTCTGACTCTTGGCACGTTCTTTTGGATGGCTTGGCGGTCTTGGTGGCGATTTGGATAGATTGGAAAGTTTCAAATAACCACGCAGCCGAAGATCGCTGGAGGACTCGCGGAGTGCGGGCGCAAGGATTTCTTTTGCTGATTATTGCCGGCTGGATTGCCATTGAGGCTTGGCGACGGATGTCAGGTCAAGAATCAATCGCCTCCACCATGATGATTGTCGTAGCCTCCATCGGAATGATTGCAAATTATTTTCAGCACCGCATCCTCACGAAAGGGAAGGAAAATTCCACCCGCACAAGCTTAGACGTCCACATTCTTTTTGATCTGGGCCAGAGCGCGGCGGTTGTGGTTGGCGGCATCCTGATTGCCATCAGCGGAATTCTGGCAATTGATTTGATTGTTTCCGGAATTCTGGCGACTATCATGATTATTTCCGGCCTGTTGATGTTTTTCATACCAAAACTGTTTGGCCATAACCATAAACATCATCATTAAAACTACTCGGTTGAGTAGTTTTTTTATTTTTCAGGAGATAGACTAAGATAATTCAATGAACAAGGCAGATCGGCTTAGAGATCTAGAAAAAGAAATTGCGGCGGACAAATCCCTGCCTCTGCAAGGGGCCAATTTGGTTTTCGGCGAAGGCAATATTAATTGCGCGGTTTTGTTTATCGGGGAAGCTCCGGGGGCCAAAGAAGATGAGTTAAAAAGACCATTTGTCGGGCGCTCGGGCCAGTTGTTGGATAAAAATTTGGAAAAAATCGGCTGGAAGCGGGCGGATGTGTATATCACTAATATTGTAAAACGCCGCCCGCCGGAGAATCGCGACCCATCCCCCAAGGAAATTGCCGCCTACAAACCATATTTAACCAAGCAGATCAAAATTATTCAGCCGAAAATTATTGTGACCTTGGGGCGGTTCTCAATGAATTATTTTTTACCGGAAGGGAAGATTAGCCGCGATCAAGGGAAAATTTTTTCCGCCGGAGGTTTACCCGCCTATGGCGGCGCCAAAGGCGACCAGGGCGGATCCTCCTTTGGAGGAGAAGAGTATTTGTTGATGCCCATGTTTCATCCCGCGGCGGCTATGCGCGGCACCAGAGTAATGAAGGAATTTGAGAAAACGTTTCGGAGATTGCCGAAGTTAGTTAGGAAGGCGGCCGAGTTACCGAAGAAGTAAGGGCACTTTAGATATTCGTGAGAGGAAAAGATTTGTTATAATTTACATTATGGAAAATCCGACACCAAAAACTCCAGAACAACAGATGGATGGGAAAGAAAAGATTGAGAGCGGGATTTGGCAGGCTGGGGTATTTCAAAAGTTTTCAGGCGAGGTTCGATACGGTGGATCAACTAATCTTTTCAAAGAAGATTTAGGTATGGATCCGAAGGCGGTTGATCTCAAGCTTTTCGGCAAGACGGATCGGCTTGATCAGGCAATGAAAGAAAAGCGCCGGCCAGCAAGGTTTTTGATAGAACTTCTCGAGAGGGTTGATCCCGATGCCGATTCCCATGATATTGTAAAAACCCAACTTCAACACACCAACAAAATTGTCGCGGTTGATGAAGATTTTTTGAAACTTAATCCCAAAGAGAGGATCCAGCATACGTTAGCGACGGATGGCCTAATTACCAATATTGAACATCAGCCTTTGTACATATCGGCTGCTGACTGTACCCCAGTGGCTATATATGACCCCGAGAATCGAGCGGTGGGACTTTTCCATTCAGGCTGGAAGGGTACGGCCGCTTTGATATCAGTGGAGGGCATAAAACAGATGAGCGAAAAATACGGCACCAAGCCGGAGAGTTTGGCGGTATCCATTGGCCCGTCAATCGCCCCCGAAGATTTTGAGGTAGATAAGCCGGTATATGATAAATTTTCCGAACATTATTCTCCTGAGGAGATGGGGCAGTTATTCCAATCTCATTCGGATGGGAAGTATCTGTTAGATGTTCCGAAGGCGATTAAGATTCAATTGGTTAGGGCCGGCGTAAAAGAAGAGAATATTGAAGTTTCAGAATATTCTACCTCTAGAAATAATGATATTTTCCCATCTGCTAGGAAAACTGGGGGTGTTCAAAATATTGATGCCGCCATATTTCTTATGAGTCTATCAGGGCGGATTTCTTCGGAGACGAAGTAGGAGAGCCTTAACTGTTGCTTTTTGTCGGGAAAGGATTATAAATAAGCAGGAACTTTCGGAGCGATAATCATGAAGGTCAGCCTCTCGGAAAAAGGCGGAATGCCGAACGGCGTTCGCAATTTCATGCAGGCCGTTCTGTTCGTTGCCGGTGGCGCCTGCGCTCAAGCCGGATATTGGTGGTGGTTTGTGACGTTGATGATGGCAGGCACCGCGCTGTTCGGCGTGAACGTGGTTCATTATTTCAAGGATAATTATTTGCGTGGCTATCAGGATGGTCACGAAGAAGGTCTGTTGGCGCGAGGATTGCCCGCTCCGGAGGCTAATATGATTGAGGGTGCATATCGGGTATTGGCTAGCACGCAACTCGGCGATTCTTGGATGGTTCTACTTGAGGATGCACATTTAGAGGGCCGAGAGCCGCGTCTCTATAAAATGAAAGTACTGCCTCCTAGTACTTTCCGGAAGGAAAGATGGGCAGATCCCAACAATGCTGATCCCGGAGCATTTGTTCCCGGATATGCGCAGATGAAGGAAACGGTATGAATGAGCAAAGTCCCCCCAAGGGGGCTTTTTTATTTGTATTCAGAAAAGACTTATACTATAAGTAATGTCTTTTTCGCTTGTTTATCTCGCTCATCAATTTTTATATCGGATATACGAATTTCTAAGGCACTGGTATGTCGGTGGTTTTTTAACAATCACCCACCGGACTTTGGCAGTCTTGGAGAATCTGGACCAGACCCTAGCTCTTTGGGTTACCTTCAAATATATTTTCCGGCCTCTCTATCAGGACTATAGCGTCATCGGATATGTTCTCGGTTTTATTTTCCGGATTACCCGCTTGTTTATGGGTGGCTTGGTTTATTTGATAATTGTCGCAGTTGCCATGGTAATTTATCTGGCCTGGGCGGGTTTGCCAATATACATAGCAGCTAAAGGACTTTCTTTAATTTAATGAGAAACCGTGAAGTAGAAATATATTTTGATGAGCCGAGGCTGAAGATGACTTTGGCCGGCCGGTTGTTCGTTCGAGTCTGTGTTTACGCCGGTAATGCCGTTCTGATAGTGGCAGCAGCTTTGTTTCTGTCGGAAGATGTGCCGGAATTAAAAGCCGCCGGAGCATTACTGACTTTGTTTCTACTCGATCGTTTTCGCACCTTCAATCATGCCGAGAGATTTTTGACCCGCTTACCCGTAGGGCGAATCAATGCGGCTCGCTATATCCCGCCGTCTTCCTATGCCGCGATAGAATGGGCCGCTGATCGGTCCATTTTTGCCGGAGGCAATGTTTATCTCTATTTGCTGAAGAAGCTCGCCTCCCGTAAAGAGATTGCGGAGGGTTTACTGCGGATGGATATAGCTGTTGTTGATTTGGAATCTCAAATTGAAAAGATTGCGTCCGCCTCCGGAAATATTAAAGAAACCAAGGACGTGATTTTGGGAAAGATCGGGATTTTGGTCGGGAAGGCTTTTGATGAGGCGATGCAGACCTCCAGCGCCGAGATAGAGCCGAAAGATTTTTTTGCCGCATTAGATAATTTAGGCGATCCGGATCTTGATAAGATATTTCAATTCTTTGATGTGGACAAGGGTGATTTGGAGAGCGCTTTACTGGCCAGCCGGTTCCGCTCTTCGTTTTCTGGGTTGACCAGAATGCCCGCTAGCTTAGTTGGTCTTATGAGCCGTCCGCATCGCTCCCGTCATCGGATAATGAACCGCGCTTGGACTGCCCGACCTACCCCATTTTTGGACCAATTTTCCAGAGATCTCACCGACTTAGCCCGTTCCGAGCAGGTTGGGTTCCTGATTGGCCATGCTAACGAATACGATCGCTTAGTGGACGTGCTGGCGCGCCCCGGTCGGCCAAATGCTTTGTTGATAGGTGAGGCGGGCTCCGGAAAATCCACTTTGGTGGCGCATTTAGCATTTGAGATGATTAAAGACAGGGTTCCGGCGCCGCTTTTTGATAAGCGGCTGGTGGAGTTAGAGATTGGAAGTCTGGTTTCCGGAGCGGCCGATGAAGAATTACAGAACCGAGTGAATCGGATAATTAATGAAATTGTGCTGGCGGGAAACATTATTTTATATATTCCTGATATGCATAATCTGGCACGTACTTCCGGGCAGGGCAAAATGAATGCGGCAGATATTTTACTCCCCGCCATAAAAGGCGACGCCTTTTCGGTGATTGGCGCAACCTCTCCTCGGGAGTTCAAGCAATATTTGGAAGCGAGTAGTGATTTGGTCAGCGGTTTCGAAAATATTAAAGTTCAGGAAATAAGCGAGGCTGAGGCCGTGCAGTTTCTGGTTTATGAAAGCTTGATTTTGGAGCGAGAATTTAAAACAGTAATCAGCTTTTCCGCCTTGAAGGAAGCGACTAAGCTGGCGCATCAATATTTCCGGGATAAAATGCTTCCTGCGAGCGCCGAAGATTTATTGAAAGAATCATTGGCCGATTCGGTGAGTAAAAAGAAGAAAATTCTTACGGCAGAGGATGTGGTGGCAGTGGCAGAAAAGAAGGTGAACGTGCCGATCCACAAAGCGGGCAAGGCGGAAGCGGAGCAGTTGTTGAATTTGGAAGAGCTTATTCATGAGCGGATGGTGGATCAGGTAGAAGCAGTGGGGGCGGTGGCGCGCTCATTGCGGGAGTATCGTAGCGGGTTGAGCCGAAAAGGAGGCCCGATTGCCACCTTTTTGTTCGTTGGCCCGACTGGTGTGGGCAAGACCGAACTTTCGAAAATTTTAGCTAAAGTTCAATTTGGCTCAAAAGAAGAGATGATACGTCTGGATATGTCTGAATATCAGGAAAAATCCAGCATTTCCCGGTTGATTGGTTCCGCTGACGGTGGCGTTTCCGGAGTTTTGACCGGAGCCATTGCGGAAAAGCCGTACTCTTTGATTCTTTTGGATGAGTTTGAGAAGGCGCACCCTGATATTTTAAATTTGTTCTTGCAGGTTTTTGATGATGGTCGTTTAACTGATAGCGTAGGCCGCACTATGGATTTTCAAAATACGATTATTATTGCCACCAGCAATGCCAATTCGGAATTTATAAAGACGCAGATTGAAGCGGGGGTGGCAGTAAAAGAAATCTCGGAACAATTGAAAAAGAAACTGACGGAGCACTTTAAGCCGGAGTTGCTCAACCGCTTTTCAGGCATTGTTGTTTTCAAACCGCTCTCACCGGAAGACATTGCGGCAATCACCGTGATTCAATTAGGAGACCTAGCCGCCACCTTGAGAGAGAATCAGGGTATCGATTTATCGTTTGATTCGGCAGTAATTTCGGAAATTGCTCGATTGGGCTATGATCCGGTTTTTGGAGCCCGCCCGTTGAGGGGGGTGATCTCCGAGAAATTAAAGGGAGTCTTATCGGAGAAGATATTGAAAGGAGAGGTTAAAAAAGGAGATAATATAAAGATAGATTTCAAATCCGAAAGATTTGAAATAGTTAAAAGTTAAAGGCTATAAAGTTATGTTCAAGAATATAAATCCTGTAGTAAAAATTTTCGTTATTGCCGATTTCTTTTACAACGCGGCCTTTGCCTCGTTTGCTCCCGTATTCGCTATCTTCATTACCGGGCAGATTGCCGGTGGATCGGCGAGTGTGGCTGGATTCGCTACTGCATCGTTTTGGGTAGTGAAATCCATTTTTCAGCTACCAGTAGCCAGATTCTTGGATCGCACCGACGGTGAGCGGGATGATTTTTGGGCGATGTGGGCGGGATATTTTTTTACAGGCTTTATACCGATAGCTTATATTTTCGCGACCGAGCCGTGGCATCTGTATCTTATTCAGGGTGTGTATGGATTCTTGATGGCTTGGCTGGTGCCGGCTTGGTATTCAATTTTCACCCGCCACGTCGATAAATGGAGAATCAGTTTTGAGTGGAGTTTGGAAAGCGTTTTTTCTGTAGGAATGGCTACGGCGGCTGCGGCAGCGCTTGGTGGGTATTTGGTAGATACATTCAGTTTCCAGTTTGTATTCCTGGCCTCCGGTCTTACCGCAATACTTTCATCTTTTATGATTTTGCTGGTTCGGCGTCATCTCTTGCCTCAAGGTCATCAAGAAAGAATTTTCCCGGAGAAGCATCATGGAACCCGTTAGCGGATTTTTTGGTTTTGTAACTGAATATGGCTACCTAGCCGTTTTTTTATTGGTCTTTATCCAAGAGCTGGGAATTCCGACCGTTCCGAATGAGTTAATTTTAATTTTCGCCGGAGCCCTGACTACTATTGGCGAATTAGATTTTTGGGCGATGTTCTGGATAACAGTAGCGGCCGATGTGATTGGCACCAGCATTCTTTATTTCATCTTTTACTTTTTTGAGAAGAAGATTATGGAGAGAATCCCCAAATGGCTTCCCATCAATCATTATCTCGACAAAATAAAAGCGAAAATAGAGAAACATGATAAATGGGCGATATTTATCGGTAGGATGTTGCCTTATGGCCGCGGCTACGTTTCTGCCGCTGCCGGTATCCTGAATATTTCTTATCGGACATTTTTGCCGATGGTCGTACTGTCGGCGATTATCTGGACAGGAGGTTATGTAACACTTGGGCATTTCTTGGGCTACCAATGGAAGCACGTGGCGGATTTTGTGGCGGGCTATCAGTGGGTAGTGGTAGTCGCTTTCCTCATAGTTGTAATCGGGTGGGTTTATTGGAGCCATCGAAAAAAGAAGGCGGCTGATGTAAAATTAAACAATGGATCACAAGCCAACGACCCCAAGTAGGGATAACTCAAAAAAGATTATTTCGGCTGGGATAATTATTTTCCGGAAAACCGGCGAGGGGTACAAATTTTTGTTGCTTTATCACGGCCGGAATTATTGGAATTTTGCCAAGGGAAAGCTGGAGGCCTCCGAGCGGAGTTGGCAGGCGGCTTTGCGGGAAGTGCGGGAAGAGACCGGCTTGAAAGCGACCGAGTTGAAATTCGTGGAAAACTTCAAAGCTTATGAACGGTTCTTCTTAAGCAGGGGGAAAGAGAAAATACTCAAGATTGTTATTTTATATCTGGCGGAGACTCGCCAACCCAACGTGACCGTGTCGTTTGAGCATGAGGGATATGCGTGGTTCACTTTCAGTGAAGCAAAAAAAGTGATGGCTCGTTATCCGGATAACATTAAAATTCTTACCACTGCTTACGATTTTTTAAAGAAAAACCAATTATCCCACGCTAAAGCGAACAGTACCTTACCCGCAGCTTCAGTTATTAAGCCGCCAGAGCATAAGAAATAAGCTATAATTTCATTAGTCCTTAGGAAGGGGGTTCCAGTGATCATTCGTATAGTGTTCACCAAGCCCCTGCATCGGATGGATCTGGGGGATGTGATATTGTCCGGTTTGACGCCCGATGACGCTTCTCTTTTTCCCGACAAGTACTTGGTTGCAGGTCTTGAAGGAGAGACTGCGCTGGTCTTGGTCGAAGGATTCAATATGAGCGAAGTAGAAAAAGCTTTGGTCTTTAATAAGGATAAGGCTTTTGGTACTTCGGTGAGTAAGATGATGATAGATCACGTAGAAGATCTTAAGACAGAAACACGGTTATATCCATAAACAAAAAAACCGCCTAATGGCGGTCTTTTTTCTATTTATAGCGAGCTAGCCGAGTTATTTTACCTTCTCTATGATTTGCGCAAAGATCTTCGGTTCGTTTTCGGCAAGATCAGCCATAATCTTTCTATCAAGTTTCACGTTGGCCTTTTTCAGAGCGGCGATCAGCTGGCTGTATTTAATTCCCAGCGGGCGGGAAGCGGCGCCGATTTTTACATTCCAAAGAGTGCGGAAATCGCGCTTCTTTTGTTTGCGGCCTTGGAAGGCGTGCGTCCAAGCATGTAGAAGAGCTTCTTTAGCCGCCGCTTCTTTAGCTTTTCGGCCCCACATAAACCCCTTAGTGTATTTAAGAAGGGCTTTTCTTTTTTTGTGGGCAATTGTACCGCGCTTAACTCTTGTCATATTGTTAGTAGTTAGTTCTTAGTAATTAGTTGTTAGTTAAAGGTATTTCTTAAACATCTTTAAGTCAACCGAGCTGACTTGGCTGTCGGTTTTGCGGCGTAGCTGTCTGGAGCTCTTTTTCGCTTTGAAATGGTTAAGACCCATCCGGCGCTTTATAAGCTTTCCGGTTCCGGTGACTTTAATTCTTTCTCGTACGCTATGTCTCATATTTTTGTTTATTTTTTTGCTACTTGCATATAGATTCCTCGTCCTCCATCTTTCGCCGAAGTAATCACTTTATGTTCAGGTTCGATCATTTTCACGAAGCCGGCCAGTTTTTCTCGGGCAAAATCCTTGTTGGCCTTTTCTCTGCCGCGAAGCACCATCACAATCTCTACCTGATGACCTTCTTCCATGAATTTATTCACGCGGCCTGCCTTCATTTCCAAATCGTGTGGCGCCTCTTTTGGGCTAATCTGCACCTGCTTCAGCTCTTGGGATTTCTGTTGAGCTTTTTGCTTCTTGAGCTTCTTTTCCTGCTGGTAGCGGAACTTATCATAGCTCATTATCCGGGCTACCGGAGGCTTGGCATTGGGGGCAATCTCAATGAGGTCGAGTTTCTTCTCAAGAGAGAGCTTTAGGGCGTCGGTCGTCTTCATTTTGCCCAACGGCTTTCCCTCCTCGTCGATTACCATCAACTCAGAAGCTTTTATTTGGTTGTTTATGCGTGAACTTTGGATAGGTAGAAATATAGCAGAAAAACGGTTATTAGGCAATAGTCTCGGGCGCATTGCTTCTCGGACACAGAATAACCCCGCTCCAACGGCGGGGTTTTCTTCTCTCTCGGTGGTTGTTCGTTCGTAAAACAGACAACGAACGAGCCAAGCCCAACCGCCTCCGAGATGTTCCTTAAAGCAACGCGCCCTCATTTTTTTCTTGCGAAAATAAGAATACCGTTTTATCATGGCGGGAGTTGTTTGAGAGGGTAAGGTAATGGGTTGGCCTAGGAAGTTGGTATTGGTGCGGCATGCGCAATCTACCGGGAATTTACTTACAGTAGAACAGCGAGCGGATTTGCCGGAGCCGGCTCATGAATACGAGCTTACGGAGTTAGGGTGCCAGCAGGCAGAAATTACCGGGTTGTATCTGAAAAAGAGATTTTGCGAGTTTGACGCTTGTTTTTCCTCTCACTATCTTCGAGCGCGCCAGACTTTGGCGATTGCCATGCCTAATGCTAAGGCGATCGAAGATTCCCGGTTAGCGGAAGCTCAGCGAGGCATCTGGCATCGGATGAATAAAGAGAAAGTTTGCCAACTTTACCCAGGAGAGGTTGAACGAAGAGAGCAGGAAGACCTCTATCAGTATCGCCCGATTGGCGGGGAAAACTGGCCAGATATCGAAATGCGAATCCATAGCTTCCGTCAGTCGCTTTTCTTGGAGCATGACGATGAAAAGGTTTTGGCTATCGTGCATGGCAATTGGTTTAATCTTTTCCAGAAAGTGAACGATGGCCTAACCGCAGAGGAAGTGTTGCATCGTTATAAATTGGATAATCACGGAGTAGTCGACAACGCTTCGGTTACGATTTATCGGGGGAAGTCCGTTAACGGAAAGCCCCGATTGGTACTTGAAGAAGAAAATATCGTTCCCTGGCGAGTGCTGGAAGAAATTTAAAACCGGGCTCAAATAGCCCGGATTTTTTTACCTGTTGCTCAAAATTTTCAATTCGCAGAAGCAGAAAATTTTGCGTGCAACAGCAATCCTGAGCGCAGCCCGGTGCCAAAATATTTTGGCACCGGGCGTAGCGTAGGATTACCTTGATGTGCGGCGAAGCTAGTAATTATTCAGAATATTTTACTCTCCGGTTTTGGCGCTTCTCGCTGGTTTTTCGTTTGGAGGTGAGGCGCCTTTCTTTGGAACTCTTCGTTGGTTTGGTGGGTTTGCGTTTTTTCTTGATGATTAGAGCTGCGGCGACTAGCTCCTGCAATTTTTCCATCGCGAGTGAGCGGTTTTGCTCTTGCGAGCGTTTTTTCTGGGCGACCACAATCAACTCACCATCTTGGCTGATTTTATTTTTTAATACTTTTTGAATACGAGATTTTTCTTCATCAGTAAAAGCCGCCGAGCTTTGAGGCCGCCAGCGCACCTCTACTTTTGTTTCTACTTTGTTTACGTTCTGCCCGCCCGGCCCGCCGGAGCGCGCGAAGCTTTCTGTAATTTCTTTTTCTGGAACTTTTGAACTCATGTAGTTATATTATCAGAAACAAAAAATCCCCGGTAAGAATTTTGACAATAGAGTTTTTTGGTGCTATTATTCTTTTGCCTAGTGGCTAAACCCTAGTCGCTATTGGCTATCTTAGGGGATGACGGGCTTCGATAGAAATCTTTCTTCTTCAATTGCAAGTCGAGCTGAACCATCTCGTAAAACTGGTTCAAAACTTAACTGCTAATCAAAATTTAGCTTTAGCCTACGCTTAACTGCGTTAGCTCATCGGCGGCTTAATGTCTCGTAGGGCCAATGCCGGTGTTATATTCGAGGATAAGAAATCGGACTTGAGGCCGGTTCCGATTTACGAAAATTAATGGTCTCGTCGTTCTAATTTATTAGATCTAAACTTGTAGAAGTTGCTGAAGAAAATTTTTAGATGTGAGTTCAACTCTCACCATCTCCACAAAAAGTAGACCGCCCTTCTTGGGCGGTTTTACTTTTTCTGAGAGTTGAACAGCCGCACCCCGTGTTGGAAGGATTCGGAAACCAGAAGGTGTCCGAAGCGGGGGTCGGGGTGCGGCGAAGATGTTCAAGGCTGAGCGGAGCGAATGCCCCTGCTCTCACCCATAAATTGACTCTAGAAATAAATCGTTCTATTGTTCTTCATAGGAGAACTGATATGAAAATCCTTAAAAAATATGTTAGATCACAACGATAAACCGGGGCTTTACGGGATTGTAAACTCAAACAAAGACTTCACTAACGAGGCCTCTTGGGGCAAGAACCAATTCAATAATACTTTTCCGGCGGCCTTAGCGAGCTACATGGCGGCCAAAAATTTGACCCTTCCGTATATTAAGCTGGATAAGGATTTTTCTATATATCACGATTCCATTTCGGTTAAGCAACTATTCGGAATTGATCCTGCGTCGCCGGAAATATTTTTTTCCTTTGAGTCAGAGTATGAGCCATATAGAGACTTAGTAGAGCAATGGCTGCCGAGAGTGGATTTGGTTATAAAAAGAGGATCCAGCGGGCAGCTTGCCGCGCTAAAACCACTCGAGGTAAAGCTAACGGCCCTCCCGGATGACCAAACCTCGTCTTTTGGCGAAGAAGATTACGGTAGCGAACTAGTTGTAAGGCCTGACACAATCGTTTATCTTGCCCTAAGCATGGCTCATGCCGCGCGAAATAAGAAAGACATATTTGCAAAGGCCCTCCGGTCTGTATGTGATCAAAAAATTGATTGGACCAAAGAAGCCAAAGTGGAGCCCTTGATACCGAGACTAATCAAGGGGATAGATAAAATCTTGTTAGAAAATCCAGACTTAGAATCACCGCTCATGATACAACCCATTTGGAAAACCAAGGGGAAGTCGGTGGCTCTCACGGAAAACTGCCTAGATATATTTGTTTGGAGTAATTTTGCACTAACAAGATTATTTATAAATCAGACATCGGACAATGGATCGATAACTAGGCCAGAGCGAACGATAGTGTGGTTGGCGAAAATGCTCCATCAATTTTCCATTAAAGGAAAGATTGACCACCAATTTATCATAGACTCTTACACTTACGGAACGAAGAATGACAAAGCATTTGCTATTGGCGGTCTCAGAACAAGAGAATATATGCGATCCCCAGAGATAATGAAACCGCGCATTACAAGATCTGAAATTAAAAACATTATTCTTGGTGGCGGAGAAAGACTTCTAAGTCCCGAACGACGATTCGATGGCATTGTGCAGAACGCCGTCGACCTATTTTCATAGACGGACTAGGCGAAAACCGCAATCTTCCTTTTATTAATAGGGGTAGCTGATGCAGCTTCGGGCGTGCCATTTTGAATAAACTCTTTCAGTACCCCAGCGATAAATCTTGCTAAATTTACAGGAACTGCATTGCCGATTTGCTGCTCAACTTCTGTTCTCGATCCTTCAAATACAAACTTTTTTGGAAAGGTTTGAACTCTTGCTCTTTCGTGTGTCGTAAGAGGACGAACTTTACTTAGATCTTTTACGTAATCAAGAGAATGCCCCGGGTATCCTTTTGCCACGGGCCGATTTACGCCCCTTATCGTGGGGCTCGGCTCATCGATACTGAAAACCGCACGACGATTATAATTTCTTGGATGGCGATAATAATACTCAATACCTAGTTCATTGCCAAAATACTCCCGCATCGTCATTGATTGCTCGCTCATTCTCGCTTCTATGATCGGCAAAGCGAAGCCATCTTTGGCATTAAGCGCCCCAATCATAAAAAATCTTTTGCGTTTTTGTGGTACTCCGCAGAAACTTGCGTCAAGAATCTTTTCGGTTAAACCGTATCCGGCCTTTTTAAAAATAGCACGCGCCTCTACAAGTTTTCCTGATTTGGTAATTTGATCTACGTTCTCCATTAGAAACCATTTTGGTTTTATTCCAGCAATAATTTTCGCATAGGACACGGAAAGGCCAGCTCTCCCCCCGTCCTCATCCCTTTTCCCGGCATGCGAAAAATCTTGGCAGGGTGGTCCACCAACTATTAAATCTGGCTTCATCTCTTTTAACGCACCTACACTTTTAGGAACGTTTGCCAAATCTAGGTCGAAAATTTCATGGTCGGTAAAATTCTTCCGATAAGTTGCTACGGCGGGCTCCCAATTATCCACTGCTCCAACTAAAGTAAACCCAGCCTGTTTAAAGCCTAGAGAGAGCCCCCCGCATCCAGCAAATAAGTCGATTGTTCTGATTTGTTTTTTCATATATTACTATGAGTTCATTATATCAATCCCGCGCCTTCTTAATTACATCTATGACCATTCCGCTGATTTGATAGTCATCGTCCTCATGAATAAATATCGGGAAAAATTGCTGAGTTGATTCTGACTCTAGAACTATCCTCTTGTTTAGTTTGTCTACTAAAAACTTTTTTATATTAGCCATTCCATCAATGACTGATACAACATATTCTCCTGAGTTAGGGTTTGCACTGCTTCCGTCAACGACAACGAAATCCCCATCTTCTATATTCTTTTTAAATCGGCCTACTTTCGCTTTATTCATAGAGACCCCATTTGCCTGCAAAACAAACAAACGGCTTCCTATTGGGATAAACTTTTTAGAAACCCTTAAATAACCGACTACGTTGGGATCGGCAAAAATTGTTGCCGGACCGCAGTTGGCCGATCCGACTATCGGCAAAGAAACCAAGTCACCCTCTTTAGATACGCTTGGCGAAATGCGAATTGATCGGCTGTGTGAGTCATATGAGATAAAACCTTTCTTGGCCAACTGAGAGAGGTGATGTTTGATCTTTTGTGCTGACTTCTCGCCAATCAAATCCCCGATGCCTCGGAGGGTAAAACCAGAAAGATCCTTTTCTTGTATAAATTTTAATAGCTTTTCCTGAGTTTCATGCATGAAGTTAGTATATCATATCGTCAAAAGTTATCAACATATAATCAACACTTTATTAAACGTTGATAGAGTTGACAAAGATAACCTAATAGCCGAAAATTAATCTTGAGAACAGTCTCCTGCCGACTCGCCACGAAGTCGGGTAGCGCTGGCGGCGATCGACTGCCTGATGAATTAATAAAGTGGCGAGGGATTATGAAGTTCGAAGAACGACAAATGCCCCGGCGAGGGGGCACTTGGATTGAATGCCTGCTTATATTTTTACTCTTCAAGAATAGCCCTGAATGGTTGAGAGGGTCAAGGTGATCCTTCTCCACAGTCGTCTTCGTTATAAGTAATTCCTCTTAGTTTATATGCGGACCATAATTCACGTAGTTCCCCACAGAGGTGGTTTAACCATCCGTTGGGGAGTGAAGTACGCTAACGGCCTAACCTATTTGCATATTAATGCAGACAAAGTTGCGGCTGTAGCATACGCGTTGTCTTTGGCAAAGAATCTCCGACCTTCACAGGTTAAAATCCATCGTCATGATGGAGTAATCCAGGAAGAAAGGACTTTCGGCCAAGATCCGGAAAGGTATCTAGGTTAATATTGGTGAGCAGGCAACCGCCCCCATCGTCGGGGGCGGTTTTAGTTTATTTAGTTCTTCGCTCTCCGCATTTCTCGGCCGACTTCGCGTTTCTTTATTGTTTCCCGTTTTTCGTATTGCTTCTTGCCGCGGGCGAGGCCCAGTTCAACTTTTACCAGATTTTTTTTCGTATACATTTTCAGCGGCAGAAGAGTCAGCCGTTCGGACTGCATCTTGGTAATAAGATAAAGGATCTCTTTCTTATTCAGCAATAAGCGGCGCGGGCGGGTGTGGTTGTAGCCCTCGGGGGTGTTGGCGGATTGATAAGGAGGGATGTCGGCATTCGTCAGCCAGATTTCTCCTCCGCGGATGGTCGCAAAAACTCCCACCAGATTAGCGTGGCCGGCTTTTATCGATTTCACCTCAAAACCCAGAAGCTCAATTCCAGCCTCAAAAGTCTCGAGAATCTCGTAATTGAAGAAGGCTTTTTTGTTTTCCGCTAACGCCTGCGCCATTTTTTGATTATACTATGATAAGAATAAGTAATAAGGAATAGAGAGATATGATTGAGCAAATCTACAAGCTTATAAAAGGAATAGTCGGCGAAGGCCCGAAGTTTAACGTAACGCCTTCCGAAAAGCCGGAATTCGGTCATTATGCGACCAACGTGGCTTTTATGGTCAAAGAAGACCCAGCGGTTTTGGTTGAAAAGTTGTTAGTCGTTGGTCGTGGGTTATTTTCCAAAGTTTCTGCCACGGGAAAGTTTATAAATTTTTGGATATCGCCCGAAGCTTTCCGCTTAGAGTTGAAAAATATTTTAAGCCAAGGGAAAAGCTATGGAGATTCAAAGATGGGCGGCGGTAAGCGAGTTCAGCTGGAATTTATTTCCGCTAACCCGACCGGCCCGCTCACGATGGCGAACGGCCGCGGTGGATTTTTAGGTGACGCGCTCGCTAATGTGCTGGAAAAATCGGGATACAGCGTGGAAAAAGAATATTATGTGAACGACGCCGGCAATCAGGTGCGTTTGCTTGGCGAAAGCATTTTGGCGATCGCCGGGAAAGTTGAGCCGGCGGAAAACCACTATAAGGGGGCCTACGTGAAAGATCTGGCGAAAGATTTGGATAAGGAAGTGCAAAAAGGAATCAATTCTGCCGATCTTGGGCGTTTAGCGGCAAACGTTTTGCTTCAGGGTGTTAAACAATCTGTTAAACAAGCCGGAATAAATTTTGATCATTGGTTCTCGGAATATGAAAATCTGCACCAGAAAGGAGAATTGAAAAAGACTTTGGAGTTTTTGGAGAAGGGCGGATTGGTTTTAGAACATGATGGAGCCAAATGGTTGAAGGGTGGCACCGAGGAAGAGCAAAAAGACCGCGTGCTAGTGAAGTCCGACGGCCAGCCGACTTATTTTCTAGCTGACTTGGCTTATCACTATGATAAATTCATCCGCCGGAAATTTGAGGAGGCGATTGTGATTTGGGGCGCCGATCATCATGGATATGTGGCTCGCTTAAAATCGGGTGTGGCGGCTTTGGGAGTGGACCCGAAAAATTTAAAAGTAATTCTCGCCCAGTTGGTGAGGCTTATTGAAGATGGCAAAGAAGTGAAGATGTCTAAGCGCTCGGGCGAGTTTATTACCCTAGACGAATTGCTGGCGGAGGTAGGGAAAGATGCTGCCCGATTCTTTTTCTTGATGCACAATCCGGAAACGCATATGGATTTTGATATGACGCTTGCCAAAGAACGGTCACAGAAAAATCCGGTTTACTATGCGCAATATGCGGCAGTCCGGTGCGCGAGTATTTTAGGGAAAGTCAGTATTGCGCACCGAGTATTAAGTATTTTGTATAAAGTATTCAGTATATCGAAGGGAGACAATTTATCTTTATTGAAAGCGGAGAGTGAAATGAATCTAATGAAAGAGCTGGCGAAATTTCCGGACTTGGTTTTGCAGACCGCCAAAGATTATCAGGTCAGCCGCTTGGCGCGATATTCTTTGGAAGTCGCCCGGGCGCTGAATAATTTTTATGAAAAAGAGCATGTGCTGGTTGCCGATAGAGGATTGATGCGCGCGCGCCTGGCTTTAGTGAAGGCAACGCGAATAGTTTTGGAAAATACTTTAGGCTTACTCGGAGTTTCCATTCCGGCGAAGATGTAGTAATTTGTTAACAGAACTTTTGAGGAGTCTCCAATGATTTTTCTGATGGTGATTCTTGTGTGGGGCCTTTTCGGTTTTCTGGCCTACGGACTTGATAAGGGTAAGTACCGAGATCAGCTTCGCCGCGCAGAAATGAAAGCTTCTAATTATGGGCAAGCTGGCCGAGATGAAATCCGGCATTGGATAGTCGGACTAATGGGGCCGATTTGGTTGGCGGCGTTGATGATCAGTTTGGTTGAATTGTGTTTTTTACAGAAGGATTTGAGATTTTGGAAGTACTTGTTTTTTTGCCTGAAGCTACCAAAAGAATTGAAATAGCTCGACCCATTCGACGAGTTAAGGTCAAGCTGGCTCATTATAAATAAAAACCCCCGATTTCTTGGGGGATTTTTGTTTTCATTGCCCACTATACCCTATTGGCTTTTGGCTATTCTATTTGAATCGTAGCATCAGACCGAGGCCAAGTTCTTTTCGGTCAGACGTGCCGGCTCTAGTATAGCCGGCGTCGGCGAATACCCAAATGCCTTTGTAAATCTTTACATCCAACTCGGCTGTGATTCCGTATCTGTCCGAGCCTTCGGAAAACATCCAGAACGGTTTGAGGTGGAGTTCAGCCCGATTATCATAGGTAAAATCAATCGGAAGTTCCAGGGCGGCGAAAGCACAACTCTCTTCTCGGCTGTACAACTCTTTGATTGCTGATGGCTCGCGGTTGTTCACGAAGAGCTTCGGTTTCAGCTGAAACTTCAACTGCCACTCATCTCCTCGGAGAAATCCCGGCCCTTTAAGTTTTAGGAAGTCGATCTCCGCGAACAGCCAGTCTTTAGACTTCCCTCCGACGCCTTTGAATTTCGCGTCGGCGTTGTGCCAGCTGTGATGGCCATAGCCAATCCTGAAGCGTTCATTCAACTCATCTCCCAGAAAGAAAGCGCTTATCTTCGCTTCCGCGTCCAGTCCGACTCGGGAGATTTGATTTTCCCTCGAAACCCAGAAATATGGGTAAGCCTTGATGTGAAAATACTTGCAGACTGCCGCATTGGCGACCAATCCAATCTCTTCATCCGCATGATCATCGTTGCCGCGGTAGTCCAGCTTGATCTGATCAGGCTCATCATTAATCAGGAATTGCTTTACTCGAACTTCGCCGCTTAGTTCGAAAATAGAGGATTCTTCCTTTTCCGGTGCCTGCCTGTCCGGTAGGCTGGGCTCTTCAGCGTAAGTCTGACTGATCAAAAAGAAGAAGGTAATAACTGCCAGAATTTTTTTCACGGGGCCTCTTCCTATAAAACAACTGACCACATCTTAGATGTTTACGGGTGGTAATGTCAACCGAATTTCTATATATTATGTAGGTAACCTGCACACATAAAGCTATGTGTGGGACACAGTATGCTCGAAGGACTAAAAGAATTTAAACTTCCGGAAATCGAGGAGAAAGTCCTTAAATTCTGGAAAGAAAAGAAAATTTTTGAAAAATCTCTAAAAAACCGCGAAGGCGCTAAGCCCTTCCGGTTTTTTGAGGGTCCCCCAACTGCTAACGGCCGACCGGGCCTCCATCACGTACTTGCCCGCGCTTTTAAAGATATAGTTTGTCGCTATAAAACGATGCAGGGGTTTTTTGTGGGTCGCCGGGCCGGCTGGGATACTCACGGGCTGCCGGTCGAGTTGGAAGTTGAGAAAAAACTGGGGATTAAAAATAAAAGTGAGATTGAGAAGTTCGGAATCGCTGAATTTAACTCTCAAGCGAAAACCTCCGTTTGGACTTATAAATCTGAGTGGGAAAAGCTGACCGAGCGGATAGGATTTTGGTTGGATTTTGAGCATCCGTATACCACCTACGACAATTCATATATAGAAAGCCTCTGGTGGGTTTTTTCCTCAATCGCTAAAAAAGGATATTTAAAAAAACTCTACAAAATTGTGCCGTGGTGCCCGCGGTGTCAGACCCCTCTTTCCAGCCACGAACTAGGCCAGCCCGGCGCTTATAAGCTCACGAAAGACCCTTCGGTTTACGTGAAGTTTAAAATAAAGAAAAACGAATCTTTGTTGGTCTGGACTACGACTCCTTGGACTCTGCCGGCCAACGTCGCAGTGGCAGTCAATTCCAAGCTTACTTATACAAAATACAAAGTAGGCGATGAATTCGTCTGGTCATATAGCCCCCCACCTTCTCCAATGGCGGATGAGAACGGGAAGCAGCCGCAGGTGGAAGTAGTGGAAAAAATTTCCGGTAAGAAATTGGTTGGATTGAGATATGAACCGCTGTACAAATTAACAGGCGACCAACAACTAACGACAGACAATCACAAAGTGATCGCGGCAGATTTCGTTTCAACTGAAGAGGGAACCGGTCTAGTGCATATAGCTCCGGCTTTTGGAGAGGACGATTTACGGGTCGCAGGGAAAGATGCGGTGCCGGTCACAATTGATGACCGCGGCTTAATGAATAAAGGTTTGCCCGGAGCCGGAAGATTTATTAAGCAGGCCGATGCTGATATAATCGCCGATCTTCAAAAGCGCGGACTGCTTTACTCGCATGGCGAGATCGAGCATGAATATCCATTTTGTTGGAGATGTTCGACTCCGCTTATTTATTTCGCGCGCTTTTCTTGGTTTTTTGAAACCAGCAAGCTGAAAAAAGAATTTCTGGAAGCGAATAAAAAGATAAATTGGACTCCTGATCATATTCAAGAAGGGCGGTTTGGCGGCTGGTTGAAAGATCTCAAAGATTGGTCCATTTCCCGCAATCGTTATTGGGGTACGCCGATTCCGATTTGGGAATGCGCTAAAAATGAAGAGCACCGGCGAGTGATCGGCTCTTTAGAGGATCTCGATAAAAATCCCTATACGAAAAATAATTTCTTTATGGCTCGGCACTGCGAATCCGATCACAATGTGACCAATATTGTTGCGACCGGAGGAAAATGGAAGACTGCTTCCAAGCTGACTAAGAAGGGGTTAGAACAGGCCGAGAAGCTCGGCAAAGCTTTGGCTAAGAAAAAAATAGAGCTAATCTTCGCTTCGCCGTATTCCCGCACCCAGCAGACCGCGAAAATAATCGCTAAGCACACCGGAGCGAAGATAATCACCGATGAACGCCTAACGGAATTGAATACCGGAATTTTCAGTGGCCGCACGACCGAAGAATTTTTCGGTTTTTTCCAAAATAAATTGGAAGAGTTTACCAAAACTCCTCCCGGTGGAGAAAATTTAACTGATGCGAAAAAGCGGATGCTGGAAGCTCTGCGGGATATCAATTCTAAGTATGACGGCAAAAATATCTTGATCGTGAGCCACGGGCATCCGCTCTGGGCGATGTATGGCGCCGCCCAAGGGTGGACTAATCAGCAAATCGTTGATGGTTATTATCCGTTAGTTGGGGAGTATAAAGAGGTGGAATTGAAAAATTGGCCCTTCGATCGCAACGGGGAGTTGGATGTGCATCGCCCCTTTATCGATGAAGTCTTTTTGAAGTGCGAGGAGTGCGGTGGAAAGATGCAGCGCATCAAAGATGTGGCGGATGTTTGGTTTGATTCCGGTGCTATGCCTTTCGCTCAATGGCACTATCCTTTTGAAAATAAAAAACTACTCGATAAGGGCGAGCAGTTTCCGGCCGACTACATCGCCGAAGGCATTGACCAGACCCGCGGCTGGTTCTATACCCTACTCGCGGTCTCTACTTTGCTTGGCAAGGGCTTGTCGTATAAAAATGTAATTTGTCTTGGTTTGTTGTTGGATAAGAATGGGCAGAAAATGTCCAAGTCCAAAGGTAATGTGGTGGATCCGTGGCAAATAATTCAGAAATATGGGTCAGATGTGGTACGTTGGTATTTTTACACAGTGAATCCTCCCGGCGAACCGAAGCGTTTTGATGAGTTGGATCTCGGAAAGACCCTGCGGAAGATTTTTATGCTCGCCTATAACTCCTTCGTCTTCTATAGCACCTATGGGAAAGATAAATCGAAGCCAAATGTAGTTTTGGATCAGTGGATAACTTCCCGCTTGCACGAAACTGCCGAAATCGCGACTGCCCATTTGGATAAATATGCCATCGGAGATGCCGCTAAAGTAATTGAAGCCTTCGTGGACGATCTTTCAAGGTGGTATATCCGCCGGTCCCGTAAAAATGTGTCGGGAAAAACTTTAAAAATGGTTTTGGAAACTTTGGCAAAGCTAATGGCCCCATTTGCGCCGTTTTTCGGAGAGGCGCTTTGGCAATCACTAACAACAAACGACAAACGACAAACGAACAGCGTTCATTTGGTTGACTGGCCAAAAAGTCAGAAGTTGTCAGTCGTAAGTCGTAAGTTGCTTGAGAGTATGGCCGAGGTGCGGCATCTGGCGAGTTTGGCGCTAGCGGAAAGAGAAAAGGCGGGTATCAAGGTGCGCCAGCCGTTAAATAAGTTAAACGTTAAAAGCGAAAAGTTAAAAAATTCGGATAAGGAATTGTTGGCTATCCTAGCTGATGAGGTGAATGTGAAAGAAGTTGTTTGCAATCCAAAATTAAATCCGCCATCCGCCCTTTCTGGCGGAGGCGGAGAAGTGGAATTGGATACCAACATCACTCCCGAGTTACGTGAAGAGGGAATTATGCGCGACCTCGCCAGAATGATTCAGGGCTTGCGTGGCGATGCTAATTACCAGCCGAAAGATATCGTTATCGTCAGTTTGGAACTGCCGGCGGAGCTGATGGCGGTAGTGGAAAAGCGCTCTGCTCAATTGAAGTCTGACGTGAAAGCCAAATCTATTGAATTCAAAAAAGCGGCAAAATTTGACGCTGAATTAACCTCGAAAATTGAGAATTGGCCGGTTTGGGTAGGCGTTCGGAAGGGGTAGGTTTTTGTTTCTGCCTTTTCCATCCGCCCAAAACGAAGGCAGACAGTTTATCCGGAACATCCCGGAGGCGGTTTAGTTCGTTCGTTATCTATCGAACGATAAACCGTCGAGGGCGAAGAAAATCCGCTAATAAGCGGATTATTCTGTTTCCGGGGAACTGTCTGGCGGAGTAGTTGACAAATAGGCTCACTTATGCTATATTTATTGAAGTCAATTGCACTTTCAAAAACCCCATTTTTAGGAGATGAGTCATGATCCAGACTGTTGTTGTGGACACGAGGAAGTTTCTTGAAGGGGCGCTAACGCCAATTCAAGAAGAGCAAGAGATGGAGCTTGAATGCCTTCGCGCCGAAGAGGCTCGGCTGGAGGTAATCCACCAAGCAGAGAAGACCGGTGGATGGACTTCGGTACGGCAGGCGATGATGCTGATGGGCTCGCATTGCGTGGGACTGAAGCAGATCATCGATCGTTTCGGCTTGAGTCTCCTGCCTCATGAAGTTCGAGGTCTGGAGATCGTGAACTATCCAGAGGACATGCTCTGGAGCCTGCGCAATTCGCATCTGCTGATTGCGGGCGCGCCGGTGACTATGCTCGAGATTAGGCAGGCGGCCTGCAAGAGGCAGAAAGACCAGAAGCTCGGAGATTTCTCATACGACGACCAGTTTTTCGCCATTCGTGAGATGCAGGCGAGGTGGTACCTGGTTTCGCGTGAAATCACCCGTAACTCGCTCTATCGGACGATGCGGGACCATGACGAGCGAATTTTCAACAATCCGATGCATGAGCGTCTTGGCGCTCCGGAGCTCGCCTATGTCGCTTCGGTTTCCCGGTTGATCGTGGGTGAGCCGATGCTCCAGAACGTCGCTGCTTTCACCAGCGATTCCGTTTCCGACGAGTGCGGGCGGAAGTGCCCGGTCTTCGTCGGATTCTCCGGCGAGTTCGGGGTTGCGGTTGGGACCTGTGCCGGTGATCGTCCGATGGCCAACATCGGAGCGATCGTCAGCGTCCGGCCCTGCGCCAAGAAGTAGAGGCGCCGGAGATGGAAGAGTAAGCAGACACCCGAGAGAGGTTCTCTCTCGGGTGTTTTTTATTTGTAAATAATAGACCTTCTTGTTATAAAGTTATCAGTTCGTTGAAGAGGAGGTTGGGATGGAAAACGAAGTTGAAGTGACCCAGACGTTCTATCCAAAGAAGTTTAATTGGAAAGGATGGGCGATTACTGCCGGAACCTTCGTGTTATTTGTTGTCGCTTATTCCACTCTTCTTGAATGGAAGGCTGCGCTGATGTTCTCGGTTTTTCTGTTTATCCATGAAATGGGTCATCTGGTGCTCTGCTGGCGGAAGAAGGCGATGGCCACACCGCCCATTTTCATTCCTTTCATAGGAGCCTTGATTAAGATTGACCCGACGAAATTCACCACAGTGGATGAAGCCGAGGTCGGTTATGGAGGGCCTTTTTGGGGTTCGGTTGCTGCTGCGGTTGGGATGCTAATCTGGACTTTACTGCCCTCTCATCCGGAATTTTTGCTCTGGTCGAGCGCCTTCGCTTTGGCGCTAAACTTTATCAACTTGGTTCCTCTCCGTCCTTTGGATGGTGGGCGGATTACCCAGGTGATTAGCGGTTGGTTTCGTTACCTTGGCCTGCTGGTGGTGTTGGCAGTTGTCATATTCGTACCCGCCAATCCCGCACTCTGGCTGGTGGTCGCGTTGATTATCTATGGGCAGGACGAGAACGGACTACTATTCAAAGGAGCAGCTACTTTGCTGATTGGCGCGGCGATGGTTGTGATGATGAGTTTCGCCGAAAATCCGGCGAAGATATTGTGGGCCCTTCCTGTGTTTCTGGGCTATCTGCATCTTTCTACCGTCAGCAACATTTATAAGCTCTGGAAATTTAAAAATAAATTGAGTCAGTTGGAAGATGAGAAGAAGTTGACTGATATTGCCGATTGGCGGAACAGGGCCGATGCCCTTCTCTACGGCGCTCAAAAACCATTGCCGTCTGTGCGCGTCCGACTCAAGTGGCTGGCCTACTACCTTCTGCTGGCTGTTATGTTGTTGGCGCTGATGTATTGGGCGTTTGCTTCCATAATGGCTTTTCTCCAGCAGTAAATAAAAAATCGGCCTAAAGGCCGATTTTCTTTTTTACCTCCGCCATTTTCTTTTCGGCGGATTTTTTTGCTTTGGATGCTCCGGCGCGCAAAGCAGATTTTAGGCTGACCGGTTTTTTTATCAAGGCCAATTTCTTTTTACGGAAGGGGGCGAAATATTCAATCAGATAATCTGAAAGCGAATGCTTTAATTCCCCATAGTTCATTCCGGAAAATCCGTCAGCTAACTCCTCGATGGATTTTCCCGAGACTGCCGACATCATCCCCAGCATATTCGAAATGCCCGGCTTATTTTTCGGGTCATATTTTATTTCGTTGCCGGAATCAGTGACGGCGGTGCGGACTTTCGATTCAATGATTTCCGGAGCGTCATCGATGAAAAGGCAGCCTCCCGGCCGGGATTTGGACATTTTTTTGGACGGATCATCTAAGCTCATTACTCGAGCGGTCTTTGTCATCACCGCCTGCGGCTCCGGGAAAGTTTCTCCAAAACGAGTATTGAATTTTCGTGCAAGGGTGCGAGCCAGTTCTAGATGTTGGAGCTGATCTTCACCGACCGGAACGAATTTTGCGTCATATAGCAAAATATCCGCCGCCATTAGAACCGGATAGGTGAATAGGCCAACGTTTATATTTTCTTTTTGAGTCGAAGCTTTGTCTTTGAATTGAGTCATTCTCTGCAATTCACCGAAAGGCGTTACTGTTTCTAGGATTTTCGCTAATTCTACAGATTCCGGCACGGCGGATTGTACGAAAATTTTGGATTTTTTCGGGTCCAGACCAGCGGCGAGATAATCGGCGGCCAAATTAAGGATTTGTTCCTGTTTTTGCTGCGGGTCGAAGTTTTCGGTTAGTGAATGATAATCAGCAATGAAAAAATAGCAGTCGTATTTTCCGGAATTTTGCAGGGCAACGAAATTTTTCAGCGCGCCTAAATAGTTACCGATATGCAATCGGCCTGTTGGTTGGATTCCCGACACCAAGACTGGTTTACTCATACAGAAATTATACTTTAAGTGACTGCAAAACAAAAAGCGCCCCTCGGGGCGCTTTTTGCGATCTTTGTGATTTTAGATCTCGATCACTACCGGCAGAATCATTGGCCGACGCTTGGTTCTAGTATACAAAAGTTGGCCGACTTGATCGCGTATCAGAGTTTTCAGATAATCAGCTTCAACGCTCTTGTTGTGTGGCACCCTTTCGAGCACTCCGCGGATTTTACGGCGGATTTCGTTGAGCAGCTCCTGATTTTCTTTCAACAGAATAAAGCCACGGGAAATAATGTCGGGGTTTTTCAGGATCTTTCCGTCGGAGCGGCTGACGGTGGTGATAATCACTACCATGCCTTCCTGAGAAAGCATGCGGCGATCACGCAACACGACTTCTTCCACGTCGCCCACGCCCAAGCCGTCTACCATTACATAGAAAGCCGGCACTTCTTCTTTGCTGACAACGAAGGTGTCTTTAGTAATCAAAGCTACCTGACCATTGTCCATCATGATGGTATTCGCTTTTGGAATACCTACAGACTGCGCCAATTTGGCAGTGTGTTTTCTCATGAAGTAATAGGCGTGCACCGGCACTACGAATTTCGGTTTGACCATTTTCACAACCAGCTTCAAGTCTTCTGAGTGAGCGTGTCCGCTGGCGTGAATATCCAGCAGTTTAGAGTTGTAGATTTCATCTACCTGACGGGCGACGTTGTCTTGCAGGGCTTGAACGCTCCGTTCATTGCCCGGAACTACCGAAGAAGAAAAGATAACCGTGTCAGTTGGTTTGAGTCGCATAGTTTTATGCTCTCCGGTTACGATTTTCATCAATCCGGCGTTTGGCTCGCCCTGCGCTCCAGTAGTTAATACCAAAACCTGATTGTCTTTGTACTTATCGATTTCTTCAATCGTAATAATCTGATCTTTCCGAGTTTTGATGTAGCCGGTAGTCATTGCGATTTGGACGTTATCTTTCATTGAGCGTCCGTTGAGCGCCACCTTGCGGCCCAAACGATCGGCAATTTTCAAGATTTCCGCGATGCGAGTCATCAAAGAGGCGAAGGTGCCTACGATGATTCTGCCTTTTGCGCCCACAAAGAGTTTTTCCAGATTTTCTTCGATATTTTTTTCCGACAGAGAAAATCCTTCGCGAATGGAATTGGTGCTATCCAGAAAGACGGTGTGGATATTCATTGTTCCCAATCTTTCAAAGATTTCGAGGTTAATCGGCTTTCCGTCTTGGGTAGTGTCCAAGCGGAAGTCGCCGAAATTGACCATTTTTCCCGCCGGGGTATCAATACAGATTCCAAGAGCATCCGGAATCGTGTGGGAAATATCGAAAAACTCCACGGTGAAATTTTCCGAGACTTTTATCTTGTCGCCATTTTTTACCACCACGAATTTCGGCTTGGAGACGTTCGGGAATTCGCTAAAACGGCGCTCAATTAAGTGGCGCGTAAAGCCGGCGGTGTAAATCGTCGGGCTGCCCATCTTGTCGTAGAGATAGGGAAGGGCGTGAATGTGGTCGTAGTGGCCGTGCGTGAAAATAATTCCTTTTACGTTTTGTTTTTTTTGCTCAAGGTAGGCGACGTTCGGAATAATGTAGTCTACTCCCGGGGTTTCTTCTTCCGGAAATTGAATACCGACATCGATTACGATGATTTCGTTTTTATATTCGAAAAAGGCGCAGTTGCGGCCGATTTCTTCGAGTCCGCCCAGCGGAACGAACCGCAAGGTGTCTGACGTTTCGGTTTTTGGGGCTACGACTTTTACTGCCACCGGAATTGGGGCTTTCAGCGGGACTCCGCTACGGACACCGGAACTAACTGGGGCGCTTGGCGCGGCCGGAGTTCTCGGTCTGATTGTTGGGACTTTTATCATACTGACGTTTATATTTTTTTATTTTTGTATTACCCAAACACAGCTTATATATGTAGGGTTTTTCGACTTTTGAGATTTTTTCTCAAAGTGCTCTCGAGAGGATTCGAACCTCCATGCCCTTGCGAGCGTACGCACCTGAAGCGTATGTGTCTGCCGTTCCACCACGAGAGCGGTGTGGTTAATTTCGTGTAAAAGAATGTATGGGGAGGCCGGAAACAAAGGAGAAATTAACGTTACTTACATTATATAGGAGGAAAATGACAAAGTCAAGGGCTCGTTAAATTTCTTGCCAAAAGCGGGATTTACGGCTAAATTACCAAGTATTGCCGATGTAGCTCAGTGGTAGAGCAGGGTTTTCATAAGACCAAGGTCGGAGGTTCGATCCCTCCCATCGGCACAAAAATAAACACCCCGGGAGGGGTGTTTTGTTATTCTGCTCTTTCGAATGAAGCCATTCCATACGTCGGTTTGCCGGCGGAGGAAAGTTCAGAAGAGGAAAGAGTCGGGTGATGTTCCCGGACGCTTCCATTGCCGAGCAAGAGGGCCGGAATTAAGTTTTTTTCAATCCGCGAGCCGCCGACGTCAATCCGGGTGTTTTCGTTGATGACATGAATATCTTCTCGGAAGATTGCCAGCACCAAAGCAGTGTGGGCAGGGAAGCGTCGGGAATCAGAGAGTTTTTGGATTGCCGTTTCTGGAGAAATTCCACGCATCGCCCGGCCATCGTCTATTCCGTAGCACCAATACATAAATTTTTTGGGAAGGGGGACTACATTTTCATGTGCTTGGAGTTGCCGCATCTCCAACCTGCTCACAATCCCAAGAAGGGCACATTGCTTGGTCAGGCTGATGAAGGTCTCCGAAATCACCAGAATTCCTCCAACTTTCGGTTTGCCGGCGCACTCTTCAAATTCACCCTCGGTTATTCCGGCTGCTTCATGAAATTGCAACTTAATTAGCTTTTCTACCTGCATAGGTGTTGTGGGTCCCATCTGTCGCCCCCTTTCTTCATAGGTCCCCGTTTCTCTGTAGTTAAGGTACTCACGGAGCATAAAACATCCGTTTGATAAATTCAATTCCTTGTGGTAATATTCGGGCGCGGGGTAGAGAAGCAGTTATCTCGTCAGGCCCATAACCTGAAGATCGGGGGTGCAACTCCCTCCCCCGCAACTAGTAAAGACAAAAGTCGCCCAATGGGCGATTTTTGTTATAATCTAATCAATGAGTAAAATAATTATTGCGAACTGGAAATTAAATCCTTCTTCTCCGGTGGATGCCGAGAAGTTGGCGAAAGAAAGTGATTTGAAGGGTTTGGTAATCGCCCCGCCGTTTCCATTTTTGGAATTCGTGGCCGCTATTATAAAAAAAGCCACACTGGGCGCCCAAGATTTATTTTGGGAAGATGCGGGCGCATATACTGGAGAGGTTTCGGGAGCGCAGCTGAAAGCGTTGGAAGTTGAGTATGTAATAATTGGCCACTCCGAGCGTCGTAAGAATCTAGGCGAGACGGATGAAATGGTGGCGAAAAAAGTGGGCGCCGCCGTGAAAGATGGACTCAAGCCGATTATCTGCGTCGGTGAGACTCGTGAGCAGAAAGATAAGAATAAGACCGCGGAGATAGTGGAGCAGGAAGTTCGCATCGGACTTTCCCGAGTCTCGGGCACCAAAGAAGAAATAATCGTGGCCTATGAGCCGATTTGGGCGATTGGTACCGGCACTCCGGATACGCCGGAGAATATGTTGAAAATGGTAAAGTTAATAAAAGAAGTGGCCGCGAAGATGGATATAACAAATGTGCGATGTATCTATGGTGGCTCCGTGAATGGTCAGAATGCGGAAGACTTCCTCAAGCATCCGGAAATAGAAGGCGCCCTTGTCGGAGGAGCAAGCCTGAAAAGTGAAGAAATTATAAAAATAATAGAAATAGCAAAAAAATATGCCCGGTAGCTACAAGTTGGATAATTTTCCGATTTAGCCGCTGGATGTTAAATAAAAATATGAAGAATAAAAAACAAATCATTTACAAAGTCGCAGTCAATATAAACAATTCAATTTGTAGCACCGGGTATGCCAAATAAATTCGAACAATCAAAAGTATACTTCTGGCCGATACTCAATGTCCTGTTAATAGTAGGAATCTTATTCTTATTGGTTATTGGTAAATCAATTTGGAAGCAGAGCGCTTCTTTGTATCCGGCCCGCACAATCAACGTGTCCGCTGAAGGGAAAACTACAGTTGCCCCGGATTTGGCGACTTTGTCGTTCTCGGTAGTTTCGCAGGGAAAAGATCCGGTAAAACTTCAGGAGGACAACAATACTAAAATCAACAACGCCTTGGATTTCGTGAAGGCACAGGGAATAGACGCGAAGGACATCAAAACTTCCAATTACAATCTTTCCCCGAACTATCACTGGGATGAAAAAACCCGCGTCAATTCTATTGACGGATATACCCTAAACCAATCGGTGGTCATCAAGGTGCGTGACCTAGCTAAAGTTGCCGTTCTCCTTGGCGGCTTGCCATCCTTAGGAATCAATCAGATCGGCGGAGTGGACTTTTCTATTGATGATCAGGATAAATTCCTGAATGAAGCCCGCGAGGAAGCTTTCGCGAAAGCTCGCGCAAAAGCTGAGGCGATGGCAAAGTATGGCGGCACCAGGCTTGGTAAGGTGGTGACGTTCAGTGAGAGCGGCGGAGGATATCCGTATCCGATGTACTACGCCAAAGAGGCAAGCATGGGAATGGGCGGTGATATGGGGATGCCTCCGGCGCCAAGAATCGAGCCGGGCAGTCAGGAAGTCACTGTGAATGTGAATGTGGTTTACGAAATTTGGTAGTCACGATGCAGCTTAAGACCTCTGATGGAGTGAATATCGCCTATGACTGGTATCCCGCCAAAACACCGGCGGGATATTTAGTTTTGGTTCATATGATGCCGGCGACGAAAGAATCATGGAAAGAGTTTGCGGAAGCGGTGCAGAAAGAAAATTTCTCGAGTATCGCCATCGATCTCCGCGGTCACGGGCAGTCCGATGCCGGTCCGCAGGGATACAACGCCTTTGCCGACGAAGAACATCAGCAAAGCATTAAAGATCTGGAGGCGGCGCTGGATTTTTTGAAAACCCAAGGCGCAGAATCCGAAAAAATTACTTTAGCCGGCGCATCAGTCGGATCAAACCTCTGCATTTGGTATTTATCGGAGCATCCGGAGATCAAATCTGCGGTGGCGCTTTCTGCGGGGGAGAGTTACCGCGGAATTCATATCTTGCCGATGTTGGCGAAGCTCCAATCTGACCAGAAGTTGTTAATGTTTGCGAGTGAAGACGATGTAAGAAGTGGGGGGAGTAATGCGTCAGTTAATAAGAGGCTTATAGAAGCTGTTCCGGAAGGAGTCGGCCGGGAGTTGGCTGTCTTCGCTACCGGCGGGCATGGCACAGATTTCTTGCCACAGGCCACCGCGAAGATTTTGGAATTTCTGAAGAGTTGAGTATACTTCATATTATAAAAAGGTCCCCACACATAAAGGAGTGGAGTTATGTATGGGACAAGTCGAAAATAAAAAATAAAAAAATGATTAAAAAAATAATTGTCAGTTTCAGTTTGGTGGCGGCAATGGTTGCCCCGGCTTTGGTTCGTGGAGAAGAAGTGGGCGCGGCTGTCAATGTCGGGGTAAGAGCGGAAGTCAAAGCGGACATTCGCGATCTTAAGTCAGATTTAGAAATGCAGGTTAAGGCTTTGCAAGAAAGAGCCGCGCGTGAAGCGCGCGAAGTTAAGGCGGCGCGTGACGCAGCTTCCGGTCAGGCCACGGGAAAGAGAACGCAGACGGGGACAGAAGTAAAAGCTGAATTTCAGGTTAAGGCTCCGAGAGATTCGGCCAGCGGACAGGCGACGGGCAAGCGTCAGTACGCGCCGATCAGATTACTTAAGGCCGTTGGCGAGGAAACTCAAGAGATGCGGGCTAATCTTCAAGTTGATTTGAAGGCTAGGAGGGAGGTAGTGGCAGAAGAGCTTAAAATGAAGCGTGAAACTTTGCGCGCAGAAATAGAGGTTAAGCGTGAGAGTATGAAAGCTCAAATAGAGGCCAAGCGCGAACAGCTGAAAGAGCGTTTGAAGGTAGTTCGAGATGAGAAAAAGAAAGAAACTGTGGAGAAAATGGATCGTCGCTTGGATGAAATCAACAAGAATCGCACCGACCATTATCTGAATGTTTTGGAAAAGTTGAGTAAGGCCGTAGAGAGGATTATCAGCCGCGCCGATAAGGCCGCGGAGCGTGGTCTTGATGTAGCTGCCGTGCGAACTGCAATTGATGCCGCTGAGGCCGCGATTGCTACGGCAGATGCCGCAGTAAAAGCGCAGGCCGCGAAGACCTATACGATTACTGTTACCACCGAAGTTGAATTGCGCGCTGCTGTGAAAGCCGCTCACGATGCTTTGAAGGCGGATCTTAGGAAAGTTCATGATGTGGTGAAGGCTGCGCATGAAGCTGTCCGTAAAGCAGCTGTTACTTTGGCGCAGATTCCTAGGGTAGACGTAGAAGTTGAGGCGAGCGTCAGCGCAAGCACTAATACTCAATAAAAGCATTAAAAACAAATTACAATGAAAAAAAATCTAGTTTTGATCTTAGTGGCAGTAGCGCTTATCGTATTGGGATTCTGGTATTGGAATTCCGTTAAGGAAGAAGCAGCCCCGCTTTCCGATGATAATAGCTCCGCCATTAATGCGGAATTGAATGGAGTAGACCTGGGAGATTTGGATGCCGAATTCAAGGATATAGAAGCTGAATTAGGCACCCTTTAAAGATTTGAAGCAAAGCCAACTTCTAAAACACCTTTTGGTTTTAGCGGTAAGTATAGGCGCGGCAATTTTATTGTCGCGCCTTGGCGTTTTTGAGCGGCTTTTGGAATTATCAGGCGGGTTCCAATTGATCGGAATCTTTATCGCTGGATTTTTCTATACTTCCGCGTTGACCATTGCTCCCGCTACCGTGGCTTTAGCCGAATTGTCGGTGGGTAGTTCTCCTTTGTTGGTGGCGCTGGTGGGCGCGGTAGCGGCTACTATCGCCGATCTGATTTTGATGACAATCGTGAAAAGGGAAGAGGGGGACGTTGAAGAGGTGCTTCGGCATTATCATCTTTCTCGGGTGCGAAGATTTTCCCATCTACCGCTGGTACGGCTGGGCATGGGAATAGTCGGTTTTTTAGCAATCGCCTCGCCTTTGCCGGACGAGCTGGGCCTCGCTTTAATGGGCGCTTCCGGGGTTCGGCCCACAATATTCGCCGGGTTGTCGTATCTAGCCAACTTTGTCGGGATCTTCGTGCTGTCTTCGGTTGTCCACAGTCTGGTATAGCATTCTCACTCCTCGGTTTGGTATTATTCTAATTACACAACAAAAACGGCCCTGATCATCGGGGAGCGGATTGAGTAGTGCATTTAATTGCCCTGCGTTGGTTGAAAGGATTAGGTATGTGGATGTGAGGTCTACGCACATAATCCTTCTGACTGAATTGCAGACCTGCTCGATTTGCTCTTCAACGAAAGGGGCTTTTTTTGTTGATTCGAACTTTCCCCTCCCTCAACCCGTTCCGTTTGCTCCTACGGCAAACTCCACTTAACGCTCGCGCTAATCGGGTTTTTGTTAAAGATATATTATACAAAAACCTCCTAGCCGATTAAGCTCGCTCGGGTTTCGATGATGGCAAAGTTCGAATCAACAACCTGCGGAGTTGTTGATGGGAAATGAAAAACCCCTCGTCTAGCGAGGGGTTTTGTTTGTACCTTAGGCAATTTCTTTCAGATTGAGAACTTCGAGCATTTGCTTGCGGATTTCCAGGTCATAGGAGGTTTCGGGCGCATCCGCAGCTCTAGCAATCGTATCGGCGGTCCATTGGCTAATGCCCATCTTTTTGGCGGCTTCTAAATAGCGCCTGCAGCCAACCGGTTTACCGCAGCGGCTTGCATAGACTTTCGTTATTGGGCAGGCCGAGCCAGGATTACATCCTGCACGCAAGTTTGAGCTGTAGCGACAACCAATAGAGCTCCAGCTTTTTACGATCTTAAACTTACCTTTGTGCTTCGCCAGTTCCTTCATGAACTGCGCCATTGTCATTTTTGGCTTTTTCTTGGCCACAACTCTTCCTTTCAATGAAACCGAATAGATAATAGCTCAAATCTTTGTTTTTGTCCAGTCGGCGGTCTTCGGTGTATAGTAAGCATATGGACTTCGTCTCTATTGGAATCATTATCGCCGTTCTAGTTGCCGGGTTTGTCGTTCTTTATGTTGCCCTCAAGCCAAAAGAGAAGGCGCCTGACCAGAGCATGTCGATGCTTCAGAATCAGATTCACGAGATTGGGAGGGTTTTGGATACGAGGTTGAGCGAATCTAACCGCGCCATGCAGAACCAGTCGGGCGCAAGCGCCAAATTATTTGGCGATGTGAATGCCAAACTCGCTGTGGTGGAGGAGACTTCCCGTCAGACACTGGCGATGAATGAGCAGATTAAAAAACTTCAAGATACGCTCACCAATCCGAAACAACGCGGCATTTTAGGAGAATATTTCTTGGAAACAGTTTTAAAGAATGTATTACCGCCGGGTTCTTATCAAATGCAATACTCGTTTAAAGACGGCGTAATTGTGGACGCGGTGGTATTCGTGGATAAACGAATTATTCCGGTAGATTCTAAATTCAGTTTAGAAAATTATAATCGCTTCGCGGCGGCAACCGATCCTTCGGAAAAGAAAAAACACGAGGCAGCTTTTGTGGGGGATATTAAAATGCGCATTGATGAGACTTCTAAATATGTGAAGCCAACGGAAGACACGATGGATTTTGCTTTCATGTTTATTCCATCGGAGGCGATTTATTATGATTTGCTTATCAATAAAGTTGGTTCCAGCGCAGAAGATAAAAATCTGATTGCTTATGCCTTTCAGAAAAAAGTGATTATCGTGTCGCCGACTTCTTTCCTCGCTTATCTGCAAACAGTTTTGCAGGGGCTTCGTAATCAGAAAATTTCCGAAGAGGCGAAGCATATTATTAAACAGGTGGATAACTTGAGAAAGCATCTGATTACTTATGAAGATTATTTCGGAAAAATCGGCAAGAATCTGGGAACTACGGTGAGCATGTATAACCACGCCTACAAAGAATTCGGGAAGATAGATAAGGATGTGTTGAAAATTACCGATAAAGGGATGGAGGTTGAGCCGCAATTAGTGGAAGCTCCCGCTATTGAAGAAAAAGAGGGGCTGTTCTAAACTTTTCCTTGGCACTTTATACATAAGGAGATTGTATGCCTCAGATGAAAATCGAGAGCGGTCCGATGATGAATCAGGTAAAGTTGACGACTTCCGCTGAAGAACTTTTTGAGCAGGGTAAGTATGATCTTTTTAATTTCAATATCCCATTTTCGGCGTTTCCCCGCGAAACAGTAATTCTGGCTGGAGAAGATGCGGTACGGGAAGTTCGCGCTGATGATGCTTGGCTTCTGGTTTGCGACACCGATCTGAAGGGCGATGACGCGAGAAGGATGATTGATGAGCTTGGTTTCAAGCCCAGAGGCGTACGTGAAATTTTGTGCCTCGGCATAAACTATCCAGAGGAGCAGATGCGGCGGCCGATTGTGGCCATCAAAGATACCAGCGGTTATCACGCTTATCTCTATGGCGATGAGTGCGAGAAGGCGATGAAGCGCCGCAAGATTTATGTTGGCTCGACCAGTGACTACTGGGAATCCGGTTGTCGGTTCTTGTGCGTAAAGAAGTAATTTTTTCAACCGCCATTCGGCGGTTTTTTGTTTTTGTAATAAAGTTAAGTGGATGCAAGAACTAATCGCAAAAAGGCGACAACAGGTTTTACATGATGAAAAATGGCAAAAGTTTTTAAATCGTGCCCGGCTTTTCCGGTTTATTCCATTTGTTGATTTAGCTCTGGCGGCCGGCTCGATGGCGGTAGGAAATGTGGGTCCGCAATCAGATTTTGACGTAATCGTCGGCGCCAGGCTCGGGCGGATTTTTACCGCCAGATTTTTTGCGGTGCTGGCTTTTGGAATTTTCGGCTGGCGGAGAAAAAAATTAAGCCACAAAGAAGCGGCGGCGGATAAGATTTGCCTGAATCATTTTGTGACCGAGCGGGCCTATCGGTTGTCTGGTCCGCATGATGCCTATTGGAAGAAGCTTTATCAAAACATTGTTCCTCTTTTTGGCTCCGTGGAGACAGTGAATAAGTTTTTTTCCGCCAACAATGATTGGGTCGGGGTGCCTGTAAGTTTCGTGGACGATTTACGCCATAATCGGAGCCGCCGCGCTTTCTTGAGAATCTTCTTGGAAAAATTACTATCCGGTCAGATGGGAATTCTTCTGGAAAAAGTTCTTCGGAAAATTCAGATAGAGCGAATCGAGCGGGGATTGAAGAACGACCCGCCCGGCTACAAGCCCCGCATTATATATGGAGACGACGAGTTGGAGTTTCATCCCGATACTAGAAGAATTGAAAAGCTAAACGAAACGTTGTAGCCTGTCTTTAGTTACTCGACACCTTCTACTTCATGAGGAGCCACAGTGGAAGCGTTCAACGTCTCGGAAGATTTGATGGATAAGTGCCTGAAAAAACGGCCCAATCAGCTGAAGTTAATGAGGGCCACCCACAATCATCAACTCGACCAAGACGGAGTGGACTTCCTTATCTATTTTAAATTTAAAGACGCTGACGGCACTCTCCAGTTTTTCCCGCTGGCTTTGCCGGTACAGGTGAAGACTTCTGATGATGCTAATACGGTCGGGGTCATTTTGCCTCTGCCGGATGCACTTCCCCCAAAGCTGAAAAACCGGATAACACTAAGAAAACTGGGCCGTATACGAAGGCATCAGGGAAAGCATGGTCACATTTCCTGCATCTTGTTTGTGGGCCGCCCAGCGGACGGGAAAACTGAAGCTGCCATTTTGGAAGACATCTGGCGTGAGCTGAAGAAGATGAAAGATTTTATCAAAAGGTATCGGTTCCCGCATTTTAAATAATCAAAATCTCCCCCACTGGGGAGATTTTTTTATCTTATTTACTTTTGCAGAACTGGGAATACAATTAAATCTAGAACTTAGATAAGGAGAGCCTGCAGTGAATACTTCACTGACGCGCTTGTCGTGCGCTTTGATCCTTTTTGCAGTTGCCGGCTGCGCTGCTGTTCCCGTGGCTCCGCCTGTAGCGCTGGAGTCTCGTCATGGATTCACGGTTCGTGGCGACGTGACACAGGAGGTGGTAGATAAGTTGGATAGGATTTTGGATGATATGGAGCCCGACCCCGTTTCGGCTATTCACTCTGTCGAGGTAACAAAAGATCATTCCAAGTGCGAAGATTGTAGCGCTTATTGTACGCCGAGCGGCCACATCCTGTTTCTGGATTATTCCGTCAATGCGGCCGACACGGTTTTTCATGAAGTGGCGCACGCGCATCATTTTGCCCGAGGCTGCCGTAGTCATGTTTGCTCCTGTGGTTTCTGCAGCGAGTGGCGGAGAATTGCTGGTGATGTTTACGGGAAAGGGAAGGATTACCGTTATGGTAAGCCGGATGATTATCCCGGCTACGGAATGGTCTCTTACTACTCGAGCAAGAGTTACTGGGAGGATGTCGCGGAGATGACCAGTGACGCTTACTGCTACAAGACCGGCCGAGATTCCGCGCTGCGCCGCCTGAAGGCTGCCGGCGAGCTGGATGAGGACCCGAGATACGGGAAGAAGCTGAAACTGCTCGCCAAGTATGGATTCATCAGTCAGAAGTTGTGTGATGAGATTCTAAAGCCTTGACTATTTGAAATAGTTAGATTATAATGAATTTATTCACTGATTGGTCGCTCTCCGAGCGGCCAATCTTTATAAAAAGTCCAAAATAATAAAAATAAAAAAATGCTTTTCGATCTCAAAACATTGAAGCGGGCGGTCGACCAAATTGCGGAAGAAAAAGGAATTGATTCGGCCAAGATATTGGAGGCCATCGAGTCATCGATCGCCGCCGCGTATAAAAAGGAATATTGCCAGAAGGGCGAGCTGATTAAATGCAAATTTGATATCAAAACCGGAGATATGAAATTTTGGCAGGTAAAAACCGTTGTTGATGAGACTACGGTCAGGTTCGTTGAAGAAGGAGCCGCCCCCGAAGGGGGCGAGCCTCGTCCAGTTGAAGCTGGGCGGGAGGAGGTTGGCGCCCAGGGCGAGATTTTATTGCCCAGATATAATGAAGACCGGCATATTTTGGTTGCCGATGCTCAGAAAATTAAAGATGGCTCTAAGGTTGGCGATGAATTGGAGTTCGCCTTGGTGACCAAGGAAGATTTCGGCCGTATTGCCGCGCAAACTGCCAAGCAGGTTATTTTGCAAAGACTTCGCGAAGCGGAGCGGGACGCTATTTTGGGCGAATTTAAAACCAAAGAAGGTGAAATTGTGAGCGGCGTTGTGCAACGCTTTGACCGCGGCAATGTTTATATCGATCTTGGCCGCACCGTCGGCGTGCTTTTTTTCAACGAAACTATTCCGGGCGAACATTATCGCGCCGGAGAGCGGATGAGGTTTTATGTGACGGCAGTTCAGGCCGACGCAAAAACTCCGGGAATTATTTTATCGAGGGCCCATCCGAAATTCGTGGCCAAACTTTTTGCCATGGAGGTTCCGGAAATTAACGACGGCGTTATTGAGATTAAAGCTTTGGCCCGTGAGCCGGGGAGCCGCACCAAGATTGCCGTTATTTCTAAAGTAGATGGTGTGGATCCGGTAGGTTCCTGTGTTGGTCAGAGGGGAACTAGAGTGATGGCGGTGAGTAATGAATTGGGTCAGGAAAAATTAGACATCGTGGAATGGTCCGAAGATCCGGCAAAATTCATCACTAATTCTCTGTCTCCGGCGAAAGTGAAGGAGGTGCAGATTTTACAGAATCGCGCCGCGAAAGTTTTTATTCCGGAGGATCAGCTAAGTCTGGCAATCGGCAAGGGCGGGCAGAACGTCCGCTTGGCCGCTAAACTGACCGGATGGAAAATCGATGTCCGTTCGGCGGAAAAGCCGGAGGTTGCTCCGGAAGGAGGAGTCGCTGAAGTCGTAGAGGCCGAAAAGGCAGTTGGTGAAGGTGATGCAAAAATAGAGGCTTAATTACTAAAGAACTAATAACCAATAACTTATAACTATGAACCTGTATTACTTAATATTCACTCCGGTAGCAGTAGCCATCGCTTACAGCGCCTACATTATGCTGTGGCTGAAAAAGCAGCCTTCCGGAAACGATCAGATGCGCGCTATTTCTTTGGCGATTCAAGAAGGCTCGGCCGCTTATCTCAACCGTCAATATAAAACTATTGCTTGGGTGGCGTTGCCGGTATTTGTGATTTTGTGGCTGGCTCTTGGGCAGACCACCGCCATCGGATTTTTGATTGGAGCGGTAGCTTCTTCGGTGGCCGGTTATATCGGTATGAATGTTTCGGTGCGCTCTAATTCCAAAACAGCAGAGGCAGCTCACAAAGGCTTGGGAGCGGCTTTATCTTTGGCATTCAAAGCCGGTTCGGTAACCGGATATATGGTAGTCGCTCTCGGTCTGCTTTCTGTAGCGGGATTTTATTTCCTGACCGGAGATCCGAAATCTTTGATTGGCTTGGGCTTCGGCGCTAGCTTGATCTCTATTTTCGCCCGCTTGGGTGGTGGAATTTTTACTAAAGCCGCCGACGTTGGTACCGACTTGGTTGGTAAGGTAGAAGCAGGAATTCCCGAAGATGATCCTCGGAATCCCGGAGTAATCGCTGATAACGTGGGCGACAATGTTGGTGACTGCGCCGGTATGGCCGCCGACCTTTTTGAAACCTATGCGGTCACTTTGACCGCCGCGATGTTGATTGGGGCGCTTACTTTGTCCGGTGGCCAGCTGGCCTTCCCGTTGGTGCTGGGCGGATTAGCAATCGTTGCTTCAATTTTAGGCGGATTATTCGCAAAACTCGGAAAGAGTAAATCCATAATGGGGGCTTTGTATAAATCTTTGATTTCCGCCTTAGTTATTTCCGCCGGTCTTTTCTATTGGGCCTCGAGTGTTTATTTTCCCGAAAACACTTTGAACATTTTCTTCGCGACCGTGGTTGGTTTGGTAGTTACGATTCTGATGGTGGTGGTTACTGATTATTACACCGCTAAGAATTATCGCCCCGTTAAATCTATCGCCGAAGCTTCCCGCTCCGGTCATGGCACGAATATTATTATGGGTCTTTCGGTCGGGATGGAGTCTACTGCCTTGCCGATTTTGATTATTGTTGGCGGAATTTTGGCGGCCTTCTCCTTGGCCGGACTTTACGGCATCGCTTTGGCGGCAACCGCCATGTTGTCGGTCGCCGGAATCGTAGTGGCGATTGATTCCTTTGGTCCGATTACTGATAACGCCGGTGGCATCGCCGAAATGTCTAAAGCTCCGCAGGAAGTTCGTGAAATTACCGATGCTTTGGACGCGGTGGGCAACACCACGAAAGCGGTGACTAAAGGCTATGCCATTGCTTCGGCCGGATTAGCCGCTTTGGTTTTGTTTGCTGGTTATGTGGAAGAGCTTTCAGCGGTAGCGAAAGATGTGGTTTTTGAATTGCAGGATCCATTTGTGGTGGTCGGCTTATTCTTGGGCGCCGCCATTCCTTTTTTGTTTGGTTCGATTGCGATGCGCGCAGTTGGAGAGGCGGCAGGGGCAGTCGTTGAAGAAATCCGTCGTCAATTCCGGGAAATTCCGGGAATTATGGATGGAACCGGTAAGCCGGACTATGCCCGTGCCGTGGATATCGTTACAAAAGCTGCTCTTGGAAAAATGATTGTGCCGGCGATTTTGCCGATTGCCGCTGTCTTAATTGTCGGTTTCACTTTGGGCCCCGCCGCTTTGGGTGGCCTGTTGATCGGAGCGATTGTATCCGGTTTGTTCGTGGCCTTATCAATGACTTCCGGAGGAGCCGCTTGGGATAACGCGAAAAAGTATATTGAATCCGCAGGAGCTAAGGGTACTGAGTGGCACAAGGCCGCTGTTACCGGAGATACCGTGGGCGATCCGTATAAAGACACCGCCGGTCCGGCAATTAACCCGCTTATTAAAGTCATCAGCATCGTAGCGCTTTTGATTGTTCCGCTTCTTTAAAGAAATCCGACTTGTCCCTCACATAGCTTGCTATGTGAGGGATTTCCTGCTATAATTCCTTGGTTCTTCAGCACTTTAAGGAGTTGTCTATGTCCTTTTGGGGCGGGCTCGGAGTCCTCGCGCTGTTGTTCTTAGGGGTGAGTTTTGTAATTTGTGTGGCGTTGGGAAAACTCCTGAGAGTAAACCGTTTGCAAATGGAGGACTGCGGAATAGCCGATGCCGTTTGGGCAATACGGAAATTCATCGATCAAGAGGTTACCGGAGATGTTCAATTCCACATTCGCCGGCGTGATTATTACGACGAGATTGTTCCGGAAGAAGAAGCCGGAATTCCGGAGGCGTGCGTTGTCTGCCGGGCATTTGACCGCAAAGATACAGAAAAGGAAGATGCCCGCCCGCCACTTCTAGTGATTGACGGGCACTACATTCCTCTCTGCTCTGGGCACAAGGATTTCGTAAAGGAATTCGAAGGTCGTATCAAGGAAGGGATTTCTTCTTCTGACGAGTCGGAAAAAGCCCCTTCTGGATAAAACCAGAAGGGGACCTTATATAAATTATTAATAATTAACAAATAACTTAATTCAATGAAGTCCAGTTTTAAAAAAGTTACAGGTTCGCAAATAGTGGTGGAAGTTACCTTAGAGCAGGAGGAATTTTTGCCGTATTATAAAAGCGCTTATGACAAGGCGCTGGCTTCAGTGCAAGTGAAAGGCTTCCGCCCGGGTGCCGCGCCTAAAGAAATGGCTGATCAAGGAGTGGACAAAGAAGCAGTTTTTAATCAGTCCGCGCAGGCGGCAATCCGTTGGAGTTTAGATGAAATTTCCAAAGACAAAGAATGGACTTTAATTGATGCCCCGAAGGTGGAGGTAGAAGAGGCGAAGTTGGGGATTAAATATAAAGCTACCCTGACTGTTTTTCCGGAGATTAAACTCGGCAATTATAAAAAAATCGCCAATAAGGTAGTGAGTGAGAAAAAAGAAGTTTCAGTTGAGGCCGGTGAATTGGAAAAAACTTTGGAGTGGCTTCGCCAGTCCCGCAAAGAAGGCGAGAAGGTCCCGGAATTGAATGATGAGTTTGCAAAAACAGTCGGGAAATTCCAAACCCTTGAGGAGTTGAAGAAAAACGTGAATGAAGGAATTTTGATGGAGAAGCAATTCAAGGAGCGGGACAGGCTACGTTTGAAAATGCTGGAAGAAATAATCAAAGCTTCGGAAATTGATTTGCCTTTGATTATGGTGGAGAAAACAGAGGCGAGTATGGCCAAGCAGCTTGCCGCGATGCTGAAGGCTTCTGGTAAAACCGACGAGCAGATTCACAAAGAACTACACGAGCGCGCCGGCCATAACGTGATGAGCAACCTAATAATTTATAAGATTGCCCAAGATGAGAAGTTGGAGCCTACTCCGGAAGAGGTTGGAGAAGAGGGGGATTACAACTATAATTATGGTGTGCTTCTGAATGAGAAAGTTTACGCATTCCTAGAGAAACAATAGGCCAAAACTAACGACAAATGACTAACGACAAAAGAGAAATAAGAAACGATTATTTGATACCGACAGTCATTGAGCGCGTCCCGGGAGGCGAGCGAGCTTTTGATATTTACTCCAAGCTATTGAAAGAGCGCATTATTTTCTTGGGCGGTCAGATTAATGACGGCTTGGCTAATGTAGTCATTGCCCAGCTTTTGCACTTGGAGCATGAAGATCCGAAGAAAGATATTAAGCTTTATATCAACAGCCCGGGAGGTTCGGTGACTGCCGGTTTGGCAATCTACGACACTATGCAATACGTGAAGCCCGACGTTTCCACGATTTGTGTTGGTATGGCGGCTTCCATGGGGGCAGTTTTGCTGGCGGCCGGAAAAAAGGGAAAGCGTATTTCTTTGCCTAATTCGGAAATAATGTTGCATCAGGTGATGGGAGGCGCTGAAGGCCAAGCCGTGGAGGTAGAGATTGCCGCTAAGCATATTTTGAAGATTAAGGATCGCTTGAATCACATTCTCGCCAAGCATACCGGTCAGACATTGGCGAAGATTGAAAAAGACACCGACAGAGATTATTTCATGAGTGCGGAAGAAGCGAAGGCTTACGGGGTAGTAGATGAGATAATTAAGAGCAAGAAATAAGGTTAACTTCTTTAGCTTCCCTCAACCCGGAAATTTTATCCCAGCGAAAAATTTCCTTGTCCTCGCAACGGCGGGGTTTTTATGTCGCGTTCGCTCCAAATTATATAAAAACCACCTAGCCCGCCTGCTGTGGGGTTTCGGATAAGCCAAAGAAGCTCCACTCAGTCTAATTTGACATTAGACATTTTGCATTCTATTATCTAGCCAGCATTGCGATTGAAGTTTACAAGGAAAGAGGAGGTCAGATGTTCGGAATGTCGATTTTTACCGTGGCGTTCGTAGTTTTCCTGATTGGCTACGCGATTCATTATATGAAGGGCGAGGAACCGAATGCGACTTGGTGTTTGGTGATGATGGTTTGTGGAGCGGTGATGACGCTTGGCAACGTGCTCGGTCTTTTGATGGGGAGCCTCATTTCGGGATTGCTGCTTTTTATGACCGTCCCAATGACGGTTCAGTATTATCGGATGTGGCAGATAAAAAAGAGAGGATGGTAAATTTTCAGCCCCCTGCGTTTTGCGGGGGTTTTTCTTTTCAGTTAGAATAAAAGGAATGAATGAAAATCTTTTAACTCGCGGGATAGAGGACGTAATCGTGAAGGAGCATCTGGAGGAGGCTTTATCCGCCAGCCGGCGGACCGGTAAAAAGTTACGGATTAAGTTCGGCGCTGATCCGACCGCGCCCGACCTTCATTTGGGCCATGCCGTAGTTCTGCGAAAGCTGAAAGAGTTCCAAGATGCCGGGCATCAGATCGTTTTGATCATCGGGGATTACACCGCCAAGATTGGCGACCCGTCGGGCCGCTCCAAAACTCGCCCATCGCTAACCGACAAAGAGATTAAGGTAAATGCCAAGACTTATTTCAAGCAAGTTGGAAAGATTTTGAACTTGCGCAAAACGGAAGTCCAATACAACAGTAAGTGGTTCAAAAAAATGAGGTTTGCCGACGTGCTGGAGTTAATGGCAAAATTTACCACTCAACGAATTTTGGAGAGAGACGATTTCACTAAACGCATCAAAGAGGGGGTAGAGGTCTATTCGCACGAACAAGTTTATCCGATGATGCAGGCCTATGATTCAATCATGGTGAAAGCCGATGTAGAAGTTGGCGGCACCGATCAGCGGTTTAATATGCTCGCAGGCCGCGATCTCCAGCGTCATATGGGTTTGCCCGAGCAGGATGTGATCACCTTTCCGCTTTTGGTTGGCACCGATGGAGAAAAGAAAATGTCCAAGTCCCTGGGTAACTATATCGGCATTACTGAAGCGCCGGATATGATGTTTGGCAAAGTGATGTCAATTCCCGATAAGTTGCTGGAGCAGTATTACAAGCTTTGCACCAGCCAAGAGCGCACCCTACCCGACCCGCGCGAGGCAAAGCTTCGTTTGGCAAAGCTGATAGTGACGCAATATCACAGCGAGAAAGAAGCAGAAAAGGCGGAACAGGAATTTATTCGGGTGGTTTCGCATGGCGAGGCGCCGGCGGATCGGCCTAAGCGCAAGGACTTGGCGGGAAAATCAATTCTCGATGCGATTAGTGTAGTCAATATAGTTTCCAGCAGGAGCGAAGCTCGTCGCTTGATAGAGCAGGGAGGCGTGGAGATAAATGGCAAAAAAGTCTCCGACCCTAATGGGATAGTCCCATCCGGAGCCACCGTAAAAGCAGGCAAGCGCCACTATTTCGATACTTGAGACCTCTTGTGTAATTACTTTTCTACTGCAATTTCCATATTTTGGCTACGGCTTTGTAGAAATTTCTTGAAATATAATTTATATATTCCTTCGTAATTTTTACTTTGCCTCGCCTAAAATCTGGAAGTTTCGTCACGAAAAGAATCACACAAAAGATCTCTGGATAAAAGCGCGAAAATCCTCTATAGTAAGGCCGTTATGAATAAAGGCGGAAAATTTGCGCGGATAATGAAATTTGGCGGTTCTTCCGTCGGCTCGGCCGAGCGGATAAGGAACGTCGCCAAAATTGTCTTGGACGCCCTTCGGCAGGCTCAGGGCAAGCCCACAAAAGGCGGGGTTGCCGTGGTGGTTTCCGCTATGCAGGGAGTGACCGACAAGTTGCTGGCTTTGGATTTTGATTTTGTGAAAGAAAAGCATCTGGCGGCCGCCAAAGAGCTAAAAGTGCCGGCGCCGATGGAATTGCTCAATGAGCTGGAGCTGGTCATCAAGGGTATCAAGCTTTTGGGCGACGCATCGCCGATGGCCTTGGATCTTGTCGCCAGTTTTGGCGAGCGCCTCTCTTCGCAGTTGGTCGCCTCTTATTTAAATAAGAAAACTCTTAGTATTGCCGTAGATTCCCGTGAATTAGTAAAAACCGATTCCAATTTTCAAAATGCCGCCGTAGATTTCACCGCGACCAATCGCAATATCAAAAAGTTTTTTTCCAAACTCGTCGTCAGTCGTCAGTCGTCAGTTGTTGTTCCCGTTATCACCGGCTTTATTAGCTCCGATTCTGCGGGCAAGACCACTACGCTGGGCCGAGGCGGCTCCGATTATAGCGGGGCAATTTTTGGCGTGGCCTTGGGCGTGGACGTGGTGGAGATCTGGACCGACGCCGATGGAATTATGACGGCCGATCCTAGAATAGTGAAATCTGCCGCTACTCTTCCCCAGGTCAGCTACGAGGAGGCTTTTGAAATGGCTTATTTCGGGGCTAAGGTGGTTCATCCGGCGACAATGTTGCCCGCTATTAAGAAAAATATTCCGGTTTTGATTAAAAACACTTTCAATCCGAAGCATCCCGGCACAGTCATCATTGGGTCGGCGGCTAAGGATGGAAAGATTGTAAAGAATGTTTCGGCAATTGATGGAATGAGTTTAATCAATGTAGGTGGCACAGATTTGGCCGGTGTTCCGGGGACTGCCGAGCGAGTCTTTCGCGCAGTTTCTGAAGCCAAGGCCAACGTGGTCTTAATCGCCCAAGCATCCTCCGAGCACACTATTTGTTTAGCAGTTAGGAATTTTGAGGCCGATCGGGCGGTGAATGCTATAAAAAAAGAATTTGAAAACGAGGTGCGGCGCGGGAAGGTGGCAGTCGAGAGGAGAGATAGTCAGAGTATTGTGGCGGTAGTCGGAGATAATATGAGGGGAACGCCAGGAATAGTGGGTCGTGTTTTCGCCGCGCTTGGCGCGGCGAAGATAAATGTTTCCGCCATCGCGCAGGGCGGCTCAGAGCGGAACATATCTTGTGTGGTTAATGAAGGCGATAAAACGGCCGCGATCCGGGCGTTGCACCGGGAATTTTTTGAAAACGTCGGAGAGTTGAAGATATTTTTAGTCGGCACAGGAGTGGTCGGAGGGGAATTACTCAAACAAATCAACTTACAACTTACAACTAACGACTTACAACTGAAGATTTGTGGGATCGCCGATGTTGAGAAGATGTATTTGAGCGAAAAGGGTATTGATTTAAGGAATTGGAAGAAGTCCGTGAGAGCCGGTGAGAAGACTGACCTTTCGAAATTCATCGCGGAGGCGGCGGTGATGGGGGGTGAAAAAGTTTTTGTGGATTGCACCGCCAGCGAGAAGATCGCCAAAATGTATCCGCAGTTGGTGAAGTCGGGTTTTCATATAGTCACGCCCAATAAGAAATTCAATGTCTCTAGCCATAAAGAATACACTAATTTGCGTTCTTTATTGGCGACACATCAAAAATCTTTCCACTATGATGCCAACGTAGGAGCCGGCTTGCCAGTGATTTCGACAATTAAAAATTTGTTAGCCGCAGGAGACCAAATCAAGAAGATCGAAGGAGTATTCTCCGGCACTTTGAGTTATTTATTCAATAATTTCGACGGTAAAAGAAAATTCAGCGATTTAGTGGCCCAAGCTAAGGCTTTGGGTTATACCGAGCCGGATCCGAAAGAGGATCTGAGCGGACAGGATGTAGGAAGGAAGCTTTTGATCCTTGCCCGAGAAACCGGCTTGCCAGCAGAGCTTGCCGAGGTAAAATTAGAGAACCTAGTGAAGCCCGATAGCTATTTCGCCGGGCGGATTAAGAAGGCAAAAGCGAAGAAGTCAGTTTTACGGTATGTGGCGACGGTTCAAAACGGAAGAATGGCGGCATCTTTGAAGGAAGTTCCAATGGGCAACCCTCTGGCTAGTTTGTCCGGGGCCGACAATGTCTTCGCTATTTACACAAAGTATTATAAAAATCCGCTGGTGATTCGTGGCGCGGGCGCTGGAGCGGAGGTTACGGCAGCAGCGGTACTGAACGGAATTCTAAGGATTAAAAATGGAAAAACAAATTAAGAAATTGAAGGTTGGTATCTTGGGAGCTACCGGTACGGTTGGGCAGAAGTTTATTGTGCTTTTACAAAATCATCCGTGGTTTGAGGTATCTGCTGTGGCAGCCTCAAAAGAATCAGCCGGGAAAAAATATGAAGAAGCAGTGGCGGGGAGATGGAAGCAGGAAGTAGATATTCCGGAGTCGGTTCGGGCGATGGTTGTGCAAGATGCCTCCAAGGCGAATTTGAAATGCGATTTTGTGTTTTCCGGTTTAGACGCGAATGTCGCCGGAGAAATCGAGAAGGCTTTTGCGGTTGCCGGCTATCCGGTGATTTCTAATACGAAAAATTATCGTACCGAGCCGGATGTTCCGCTTTTAGTTCCGGAGGTTAATGCTGACCATATTGCCGTAATTCCCGTTCAGCAGGCACGGCGTAAATGGAAGGGTTTTATAGTGACTAATCCTAATTGTGTGGCGGTTCCGTTGGCGATGGCGTTGAAGCCGATTCATCAAAAGTTCGGAGTCAGTAAGGTGTTGGTCACTTCCATGCAGGCGATTTCCGGCGCCGGTTATCCGGGCGTTCCTTCTTTGGATATTTTAGATAATGTAATCCCACAGATCGGCGGCGAAGAGCCGAAAGTGGAATGGGAGCCTTTGAAATTGCTGGGAGAGTTAAAGAAGTCTGGGTTCAAATTGGCAAATATAAAGATTTCCGCTCATTGCAATCGGGTGCCGACGAAAGATGGGCATTTTTTAACCGTTTCATTCAGTACTAGAAAACCGGCGAAGTTAGGAGAGATTAAGCGTTTAATAAAAAATTTCAAAGCCGAGCCGCAGAAATTGAAACTTCCTAGCGCTCCGGAGCATCCGCTTTTTTACCACGAAGACAGCTTCCGTCCGCAAACTCGCTTAGACCGAGATCGCGAGGGTGGGATGTCGGTATCAGTCGGCAGACTGCGCGAGGATCCAATTTTGGGATTTAAAATGGTAGTACTTGGGCACAATACAATCCGTGGAGCTGCGGGAGTGGCGATTTTAAATGCTGAGCTTTTGTATAAGAAGGGATATTTAAAATCTTGGAAGTAGTTCGTGGGATAACTTTGATCGGTATGCCGGGCTCCGGAAAATCGACCATCGGTCGGCTGCTAGCCGAAAAGATTGGTTTTTCTTTTGTTGACTTAGATAATTTAATCCGAGACCGTGAAGGCAAAACCCACACTCAGATTATTTTGGAAAAAGGAGATAAAGAACTCGTTCGCCTTGAAGAATTTTATACCGCCACTTTAAATTTAGAAAAAACCGTTTTCGCGCCGGGTGGCAGTATCGTGTATTCGCCGGCGGCAATGGAAAAATTGCGTCAGGAGACCGTAGCTATTTATCTTTCAACGCCGATTGACGTGATTCGGAAAAATCTCGGAGATCAAATTGAACAGCGGGGAATAGTTGGCCTGAGAGGAAGGGGGCTCGAGGGGGTTTTTGCGGAGCGTAGCCCGCTTTACGAAAAATATGCGCATTTTACTGTAGATTGCGGCTCAAAATCTGCCGAAGAGGTATGTGATGCGGTAGCTGGTCTTATTGTTTAGTTTGGCCTATTATATTTCCAGAACTTTGAAGGGCGGACTCTGATAAAAAGAGGAGGCCAAATGCGATATCGTAGCACCGAACGGCAGGCGCCGCTGGTGGATTTCCAAGAGGCGCTATTGCGCGGATTGGCTCCTGACGGTGGTTTGTATATGCCGGAGGAGATTCCAAGGAGAAAGATTTCTGATGGAAGTTTTCCGGAGATGGCCGCGGAAGTCCTGCGGGATTTTGTACCAACTGAAGGTCTGGTGGAGATTTGCCAAAGCGCCTTTTCTTTTCCGGTGCCCTTGCGTCATTTGAAAGATAATTTGTATCTGCTAGATCTCACGATGGGCCCGACGGCTTCCTTCAAAGATTTTGGAGCGCGTTTTATGGCGAGATCAATGTCGCAGGCTTTGAAGCCTGGTCAGCTGTTGAATATTGTCGTTGCGACCTCCGGTGATACGGGAGGCGCGGTAGCGGCGGGGTTTGCCGGCGTTGCGGGAATCAAGGTTTTTATCTTGTATCCCAGCAAGAGGGTGACTAATCTCCAAGAAAAGCAGATGACAACGCTTGGCGGGAATGTCTGCGCCCTGGAAGTGGACGGTGATTTCGATGATTGTCATCGAGTGGCAAAAGAAATTCTCAAAGACGAGATATTGCGTAAGGAAATTCCTATTTCTTCAGCGAACTCCATCAATATCGGTCGGCTTCTTCCTCAGATGACTTACTATTTCTGGGCGGAGGCAATGTTGCGGCTTGGCGGCGTGAAACGGAGGCCGATTTTCGTGGTGCCGAGTGGAAATTTCGGCAACCTGACTGCCGGTTTGTTTGCCCGAGCGATGGGCCTGCCATCCGAATTGTTTGTGGCGGCGGTAAATCGTAACTGCGCGGTGCCGGAATATCTGGTGACCGGAAATATGTCTCCCAAGAAGACGGTACGGACTCTCTCGAATGCGATGGATGTCGGCAGGCCAGACAATTGGGATCGAATTATGGATCTTCACGATTACGATCGGGGCCGAGTCGGCGCAGTCATGAGGACGGGCATGGTAGACGACCGGCAGGTAGAAAAGAAAATGGCCGAATTCTGCCAATACGAAAATCGGGATATCGATCCGCATACTGCCGTTGGGCTGTGCGTTGCCTATGAGCTTTGCCACAACGAATACAGGAAGACTCCGGTGGTTGTACTTTCCACTGCTGACGCCGGAAAATTCAAAGAAGTCTGGGAGAAGGCGACCGGTCGCCGCTTGGAACTCGCCTCAAGGCTGAAAGAAGTGCTTGCGAAAAAGAAAGAAAGCATTCTGGTGTCGCCGAATAAAGAAGAAGTAGTGAAAATAATCAGATCCCGCCAATAGGCGGGATTTTTATTTTCCAGTTGTGCCGAAGCCGCCGCGGTTCGCGCCTCCAAGGTCGTCTACCTCCTCCCATTCCACTTTCTCGTATTGTTTAATAATCATCTGGGCAATCCGATCTCCGCGTTCTATTTTTACTGGTTGGTCGGTGTAGTTATAAATTGGTGCGTGGTATTCATCATTATTGCCGCAGAAGTCTTCATCGCCGATTCCAACTCCGTGCGCCATAAATAAACCTCGCTTCGGGAGTGAGCTGCGTGCGGCAAGAAAAACATAATGACCGACAGGCAGTTTGATACAGACATTCAATGGCACCATCGCCAATGTTTTTGGCGCGACGATTACCGGAATGCGCGCGGAACAATCTAAAGCCACTGCTCCGGAAGTTTTGTAGGCGGGTAAATCTAAGGTCTTATCGATTCGTTTAATTTTTACTTTCATTGGGGCTGCATATGAATATTAGCTCTCGCCGCGTTGTTAGGCAAAATTCTTTAGTTCGCGAAGGAGCATCTTGAGCCATAGACTCTATTGCCAGGATGAGCTGACAAAGAAATAAAGAATTTTGCCAACAACCCTTCGGGACATCTCAAATTTTACTTGATAGCTTTGTTTCTCGGGCTAGAAGTAGAGTCTACATCTGCGCCCTCAAAACTTCACTCTCAAAGATAAAATTTGAGTGTCGCGGGGGAGATTAATATTCATATACAGCCCGGATTATATCAGGTACAATCGTACTTAGCTTTTTGAGGTAAAATAAATCCATGAATCAAAAGAATGGCATTTTTCTAGTTTTCGAAGGCGGCGAAGGGAGCGGCAAGACCACCCAGGCGAAATTGTTGGCTGATGAGCTACGGAAAATGGGGCACGAAGTTTTGCTTACTAAAGAACCCGGCGGAGATGAGGGGATTTGCCGAGATATCCGAGCCTTGCTTCTGAATCCGGTCTATAGCGGGAAGATGTCCAACTTGGCCGAACTGCTTTTGTTTGAGGCTGATCGGGCCCAACATCTTGAAAAGGAGGTGCGACCTGCTCTGCAAATGGGAGTAGTCGTTATCAGCGACCGTTTTGAGGCTGCCACTTTCGCCTACCAGTGCGTCGCCCGTCAAGTTTGTAGCCCTGATGATTTCTGGCTCATTAATAACATAGCGACTAATAGGTTAAGGCCCGATATGACATTCTGGATTGACGTGGAGCCTTCGCTTGGATTACAGAGGAACATCAATGCTAAGAAACGTGACCGTTTTGAAATGGAAAACGTCGATTTTCATAGAAAGGTTCGGGCAGGATACCGAAAATTCTTTGACTCCTATGTTTTAAGCTTTCAGGGTGAGAAGTTTGACGGCGCTATGAGTATTAATGAGTTGCATGTTCAAATTCTTGAGGCGGCGAAGAAGATGATATCTGGGAAATTAGGAAAGTAGGCGGCTTGTATAAGCCGCTTTTTTGTCTTAATATCCCAGCAGAACTTTAAGGAGCTAGCTCGAGTGATTAACTCCAAGCTAATGGTCGGGCTGACCTATTTTGCCAGACTCAATTTAGCCAGAGGGCATCCGCCAATTGCCGCTTGCCTGACGGTTGATAATGCAATGATTGCGTTCGGTTGGAATAAGCGTTTTTTGTTGAACGACCCAACTGCGCACGCGGAGATGATTTGTTTGCGCAGACCGAAAGTAGGGATGCTGAAGCCTGCTGATTTCCGGCGAGCGGTTCTCTATACCACTCTTTCGCCCTGTTGGATGTGCTCCGGGACTATTTTGATGCTGGGTATCAAAATAGTTGTAGTTGGAGAAAATACGACCTTCAAAGGCCCCGAGGATATTTTGAAAAGTAACGGCGTGCAGATTTTTAACTTGGAGAGCCTGAAGTGCATCAACTTGATGCGCCGGTTTCAGAAGCGGTATCCGGGTCGCTGGAAAAGAGACATCAGCCAACTATGAATCGCGAACAGATTTTCCGCCGCCTTGCATGGAGCCTCGCCTTACTACTAGGCTCGTTACTTGCCCTCGTAGTACTCTCAAGATTTTTCTAAACAAAAACCTCCGCATTCGCGGAGGATTTTTAATTAAGAGGCCTTTACGGCTTTAGGTTTGCATCTGGACACTTCCATAGTGATACTCGGATCATCTTCTGTGGGATAATAGCCGATCTCTCCCTTCACCGTTTTCCCGTCGATTGTTTCTCCGGTAAAGTTGAAGTGATGGCGACTGTCATGCGGCTCCAGCGTTTTCAGTCTTACATAAACAGTTGAGCCGTAAAGTCTCGGAAATGCAACAATAATGTTCCGCTCAACGATTGCCGCCTTCAGCCCTTCTTTAGTTGGACCGTACCACTTGTTGTCATGACTCCAATCCATGCATCCCATCTTTGACCTCCTGAAATGTTCCGCCACCTATTATATACAAATTTCCTCGAATGTACAGACCGTCTATTGAGCGGGTAACGGGAATCGAACCCGTGTATTTTGATTGGCAACCAAACGTACTACCATTGTACTATACCCGCGACAATGAAAATCTTATATCGTTTTTGCCAATAAATCAATCCATTTTAAGACCTTTTCTTTAAGGTAGGCACTATTCACGATTATCATACAGATTCCATTTTCTAGCCGTTTTGTGGGGTGTCGGCCGACTATGTATTGAGTTTTATAGAATTGATTTCGCGGCAATCCAGAGGTTTCCGACCAAAATTTTTCAGCCTGTTTTTGAGAAATGTCTTTATATAATATCAATCCGACCCTAATTTTTTCTTTTGGTACTTTGAGCGCGCGATGTAGGAACTTAGTGTATAGCGCGATCATGTCGGCGCTAGAATTTGTCAGGCGTAGTGGGTTTTTTGTTTTGCTGTCGCCCTCCCCCCAATAAAGCATCAGCCCGGCAATAAAGAGGGGTTTTGATGCCTGTTGCCGAAATTCTGATTCGGCTTCAAATCGGGCTTGTTGGCGCCACTTCAACCATTTTTCTCTGTTCGTGGAAACAAACTTTTTGATTCTCTCAGCCACCCGGGGGCTATTCGCCCTACTAAGTAGTCGTTTGACTCTTTCTGAATCCCGGTTATTTTTGAACCATTCTGATAATGTGCTTTTGGCAATTCCCAAAGTTGTGCTAATTTCGTTGTAGCTTTTATTTTGTTGACGTAGGCTGATAGCCAGGTTCTTTTTGGGATTCATTGCGATATAATACTTGAGTATAACACAAGAGTCCGGTTCTGGGCTACCTATAGTGCCACTTGAACGATGCTGATTATCGGCTATTACTAACCACTAGTAGCTAGTCGCTATTTTACCGGAGGGGCTTCGGACGGTCCCTTGGTGGACGGTTCACCAGTCGGACCTTCGAAATTACTCGGGGTTTGCGCAGGTTGGCGAATCGGTATTCCGGCCAAAACGTAACTTCCGACCAAGCCTAGAATTACTAAAACGACGAAGATTATTTTGAGTGTGCTTTTCATATTGGTATAATGTAGTATATTAGAACAAATCTTTTAAGCCTGCAATAATCTATATGAAAAACATCGCTTCGAACATTTTCTGGGCAATTATCACTCTCTTAGTTATCTCGGTGGCATTTTCTTTTTTTCTAAGTCCCACCGATGAGCCTGCGAGGGTTAGCATTAATGAATTAGTAAATAAAATAAACAAAGGCGAGGTAGCTAAGATAGTTATTGCCGGCAGTGGCTTGGATATTGAGCTGAAAGACGGAGTGAAGTTAGTCGGGCAAAAAGAAAATGAAGCCGGCCTATCAGAAACTTTAAGGAACGTCGGGGTAGATCAGAAAGCTTTGCAGTTGGTGGCCCTAGAAGTGAAGGACGAATCCGGTTTTAAATTCTGGGTCGGCATTTTACTGCCGGCTCTTTTACCTCTGCTTATCATAGTGGCAATGTTTTGGTTTGTGTTCCGACAGGCGAAATCAGGCGCCTCCCAAGCATTTACTTTTGGTCGCGCCAACATCCGGCTTTCTACTCCATTTAAAGATCGTGTCACCTTTAAAGATGTGGCCGGGCTGAAAGAGTCCAAGCAGGAATTGGAAGAGGTGGTGGATTTTTTGAAGAATCCGAAAAAATATTTGGAAATCGGCGCGCGCATTCCCCGCGGAGTTTTATTGATGGGTCAACCGGGCACGGGCAAAACGTTGCTTGCCCGAGCCGTAGCCGGTGAGGCCGGTGTGCCATTCTTCCATATTTCCGCTTCTGAATTCGTGGAGATGTTTGTTGGCGTAGGAGCTTCCCGCACTAGGGACGCTTTCGCTACCGCCAAGAAGGCTTCCCCGGCAATTTTGTTTATCGACGAAATCGATGCCATCGGACGCGAGCGGGGATCGGGCATTGGCGGAGGCCATGATGAGCGGGAGCAGACTTTAAACCAGATCTTAGTGGAGATGGATGGCTTTGAGCGGAATACCCGACTGATTGTGCTTGCCGCCACCAACCGGCCGGATGTTCTAGATAAAGCTTTATTGCGCCCCGGCCGCTTTGATCGGCGCGTCGTGTTGGATATGCCTGATATTAATGACCGGGAAGAAATTTTGAAGATTCATGCACGGGGCAAGGCCCTAGAAAAAGGAGTGGAGCTCCGCAAAGTAGCCGTCCGTACCCCCGGATTTTCCGGCGCCGATTTGGCTAACTTGTTGAACGAAGCCGCAATTTTTGCCGCCCGCAAAAATCAACGTCTTATCACCGAGCAGGATATTTTAGGCTCCATCGAAAAAGTGATTCTTGGTCCGGAACGTAAAGGCAGAGCAATAACCGATAAAGATAAACAGATTACTGCCTATCATGAGGCTGGCCATGCTTTGGTTGCGGCGAGCTTGAAGGATGCCGACCCCGTGCATAAAGTGACCATCATCAGCCGAGGTTCCGCCGGCGGCTATACTTTGAAATTGCCGTTAGAAGAAAGTCACCTCACAACCAAAAAGCAATTTATGGCCGACTTGGCGACGATGCTTGGCGGGCAGGTAGCCGAAAGATTAATATTCGGAGATATCAGCACTGGCGCCTCTAATGATCTCAAGCAGGCCTCGGAGTTAGCGCGTCGCTTGGTCACCAAGTACGGAATGAGCGATAAGCTTGGGCCGATGACTTTCGGGAAAACCGAGGAATTAATTTTCTTGGGCCGAGAGATTAGTCATGAAAAGAACTATTCTGAAAAGGTTGCTTCCGAGATTGATGAAGAAGTCAGCGGTTTTATAAACAAAGCCCACGAGTTGGCTAAAAAGATAATCAGCACCCGCAAGAAAGTTTTGGACGTTATTGCAAAAACTTTGGTGGAAAAAGAAATGCTCGAGCAGGAAGAGTTTTATGCGATTTTGAAGCCTTTTAATTTGAAGCCGCTAGCTATCTAGGCGTTCTAAACTAGGCATTGAAAAATGCCCACTTTATGGCTAAAATGAGCTAAATTGGGCCAGTAGCTTAGTGGCTAAAGCACCGAGCTTATACCTCGGCGAGCGATGGTTCGAGTCCATCCTGGCCCACAAACATAAACCACCACTTTCATGTGGTGGTTTATGTTTGTGTGTCTTTACAGTTCGGAATGATTTTAAGGATTGTGGTAACATTTAGTTATACCAGCCGTTACTAAAAATGTTTGTGGTGATGTAGTCGGTTAAAAGTTTGGTCAGTATATAAAAAAATAGACACAATGGCGAAAAGCGATAAGAGTGGCTTTAGGACAACTTTCACGGCCTTTTTTGTCGTTGTCGCAGTCATTGCGGTGGGAGTAATCAGTTATTTGATGTTGCGCAAATTTAGTGCCGAGGATTCGGCACAGACCCAGCAAGGCCCACAAACACCGGGTGTAGTTCTAGACACTGCGCCGTCATTTGCTCCGTCGGTAGATACTTCGAAAAATATCCTGAAGACTGATATTTCTACGCAACCAAGCGACAAATATAAAACTTCTGCAGATGTGGCCGTTTCAAATAGCGATACGACTAAGGAATCTACCGATTTTTCCTTAAAATTTGGCATAGGCGCTTCGGGAAACCGCGTGACCAGTTTACAAAAATTTCTTTCTCAATTTCCCGAAATCTACCCTGAGGGCCTAGTAACTGGATACTTTGGCTCGCTTACCGAAAAAGCAGTCAAACGCTTTCAAAACAGAGAGGACATTGAAGAGGCGGGGGTAGTCGGACCAGAAACACTACAGCGGTTGAGCGAGCTAGGGCTGAACCTTCAAGAAGGGTCCATCAACACCGTTACTACCGAGTCCGCACCAGAGTCAGCGCCAGCCGCTCCACCCGCAGTGGAAGCATTCTTAAAAATCAACTCCATAGACCAATCCACGCTTCCAGAGAATGTCGTTGGGGGGTTCGACACTTTATTTGCAAGATTTCGAGCGTCTGGAGGAGACACAGCAATTAATCGGATGGTTCTGGTGTCCGATTCCATCGACGCCGACAAAAACATTTTGTTGGTGAAAGCGCATGTTGTGTACGATCTGACAAATTGGGGGAGGTCGCCTCTATTTGTCACATCCCCCACATTTCCTATGCACGTTCCTCAATCTGGCTCATCTCCTGAATACTGGTGGTGGTCGGTTGACCTGGCACCTCCCCGCTCCGTGCCCAATATAAGCTATCAAATAAGCTACGTGAACGGTATCGGGACCGTTACCACGACAACCGTGCCAGCCGTACCAAATGTCTGGGTTTCGCCGAAAATCATCGCAAATGACTCCAGCGCGATAATCAATGTTGAGGCCTACTGCGCTCATCCAGCCCGGTTTAGAGTTGGGATTATGAGCGTGGATGCTGTTTCTGGTTCATTATTCGGCGAAACCAATATCACTGGCAAGCCCGTTATTAGTGGTTTGTCTCAACCCCTATACGATCGCTACATTGAGTGCATAGTTATGCCAGACGGCTCGATACGATCATCTCAATCCGGTACGTAACTTCTTGACTTGCAGAGTTAAATGAACAAGCCCCGGGCTTTAGCCCGGGGATGCGACCTATTGACAATAATAGGGCAAGTATGCTATATTATTTAAACGTTCATCGATAATTTTCGCGGATCGGATGGCGCCAATATGGCCTCCCCGAGCCCCGCGATACTCCAGTGAGGAGATGCGCCCAATGCGACGCTTCATCACCCACACCGCCGTCTAAATTGTCCAGGAGCGCCGGCCTCGTACCCGCAATTGCATAACGCCGATAGGGCTGTGTAGTTGCGGCCAGTACAAGACCACGTCCAACGGTTATGCCGCGGCACCGTGCCAGACTAAGTTCGCGGTTGGGCATTCAACCAAACCCATGGAGGGTAGAGGGAGAAAATGGGTGGCCAAAGGTGGCCCGCCCGGCCACAGATTGGGTTGTAGCCCGTAAAGGCCTAACAACAAAAGGATCTCGAAAGAGATCCAGATGTTCGCCGTACCCACAGAGGACGACCAGCGACCCAGCGAAACTGCTAGCCCCGGCCGCATCCCCTCAAGGGACGCGCGGCGGACCACTAGCCAAACTCTAACCATCGGAGGTGCGACTATGGGTCGTTATCCGTACGGTGCAATAAAGCCCGGTTAGTTAATTGAGAAGCGCGGATTTGGACAGAATTCTTAACCCCCCGCCTATCGCTAGCCGGGCGAGCGCCCAGCGCAAAAAAGGACGCCCACTCCGAAAGTGGGCAACCGCCCCGAGCTTAGCTCGGGGCGTTCTATTTTACCAACCTATTTTCCCAGCCCTTGACAAAGTAGACCCATCTATGCTATCATTAAACGTAAGATTCGTTGGTAGTCCTTTAATCAAACAACCCCATTTTCCCAAGGAGAGAACCATGCAGGGCGATCGATTCCGTGACGAGCTCAAGACTCGAAAGATTGCCAGCGCCGAAAGGGCGGCGATCAGCAGGAAGCGTTCTGGTAAGAGCCCCAACCGGGCTCTGCGGTTCGGCGATCTGGATCGCGAGCAGGTTCGTCAGGTTCGCGAACTGGCGGCTCCACGTGAAAGCTGGCTCGGGATGAATCCCGAATACTAGCCTACCTACGGTAGGCAGGCCGGGTGATCGGCTAACCCCAGCGTGGGCGTCCACAGGACGCCATCTCGAAAAAGGAGGAAAGTGTGCGCCTCATAACAAACCCCGTCGCTTTTGCCCTGGGGCGGTAGGGGGAACGGACAAAGGGTATTAAATCCAGACGCAAAGCCCCCGATAAAACGGGGGCTTTCTTATAGTTGATTTTTTCCCAGACATGTTATAATATAGGCAAACTTTACAATGTTGCGCCTAGAAACCGAACTCGCCAAGATTAATGGAATCGGGCAAAAGTTTATCGATAAGCTGGATAAGCTTAAGATAAAGACCGTCAAGGATCTTTTGTGGCATTTTCCGTTTCGCTATGATGATTTTTCGACCGTAGCTAAGATTGCTGATCTTAAAGTTAATCAATCTGCAACCGTCCGCGCAGTGGTTAAGAAGGTGTCCACTCGTCGTTCTTGGAAGAAGAAAATGGTAATCGTAGAGGCTCTAGTGGCCGACGAGACTGGCGGCATCAAAGCCATTTGGTTTAACCAGCCATTTATCGCAAAAGCATTAATGCCCGGCCGGCGGGTTAATTTTGCCGGTAAAGTTGCGATGTCTAATGATGAGATATTTCTACAAAGTCCGACTTACGAACTTTTCCAAAATACTACCGAGACTATGCATACCGCCGGTCTTATTCCGGTCTATCCCGAGACTCGGGGACTCACTTCAAAAGGCATCCGATTTTTGACTGGAGCGCTTTTGAAAAATTTGGAATCTATCCCTGATTTTTTGCCGGAAGAAGTTTTACTGCAGGCGGAAATGCCGAGTGTTGCTTCTGCGTTGAAAAATATCCATTTCCCCAAAAAAATTGAGCAGGCGGAAAAGGCCCGTGAGCGGTTTGCTTTTGCCGATATCTTTTTGATTCAATTGATGAATTTACGAAACCGGATGCTGCTTGCCAAAGAAAAAGCTCCGCCGCTGAATATAGATAAATCGGCTATTACTGATTTCATCGCCAGACTTCCTTTCGAGTTGACCGGCGCCCAGCATCGGAGCATAGATGAGATCGTCCATGATCTTGCGAAGCCCAATCCGATGAACCGTTTACTGCAGGGAGACGTCGGGTCGGGCAAAACCGTAGTCGCCGCAGTGGCCGCTTTGATGTCTGCGCAAAACGGAAAACAAACCGCTTTTATGGCGCCGACTGAAGTTTTAGCGCGCCAGCATTACAGAACTCTTTGCGCTATTTTTAAAAACTATCCGATTGGAATCGGAATTCTCACCGGCAGTGAGTCGAGGGCATTTTATGGCGAGGGGATGGAGAGCAAGCTGACTAGGCCGAAATTTCTGGAGGAAATAGCGCAGGACAAGATAAAAATAATTTTGGGAACCCACGCCCTGATTTCCGAAGTGAAGGGTAAGAAGTCCCTCATCTTTAATGACTTGGCTTTAGCAATCGTGGATGAGCAACACCGCTTCGGAGTGGACCAGCGCGCCTCTTTGGTGAAAAAAGAATCCGCCAGTCGGCGGACCGCCGGCTGGCGGACCGGCGAAACAACTACCGTCCATTTCCTTTCGATGAGCGCCACGCCGATACCCCGCACGCTTTCGCTGACATTATTCGGAGATTTGGATTTGTCGATTATTGATGAAATGCCCAAAGGCAGAAAAGAAATTGTTACTAAAGTTATACCGCCATTAAACCGGAAGAAGGCTTATGATTTTATTCGCGGAGAGGTTAAAAAAGGCCGGCAGGCTTTTGTGATTTGCCCGAGAATTGAAGAGGCGGAAAAGCCGGAAGTGGCGAAGGTTGGTGACAAGAAAAAAATAAATCTTTGGGCGGACGTGAAAAATGTGACAGAAGAATATGAGAGATTATCAAAAACTATCTTCCCTGACTTGAGAGTAGCGATGTTGCATGGCCGGATGAAGGGGGTAGAAAAGGCAGAAATAATGGCCGACTTCGCGGCCGGCCGCACCCATCTTTTGGTATCCACCTCCGTTATCGAAGTGGGAGTAGATGTGCCGAATGCTTCCATAATGATGATTGAGGGCGCGGATCGTTTCGGCTTGGCCCAGCTTTACCAATTCCGCGGCCGTGTCGGCAGGGGAGAGCATCAATCATATTGTTTGCTATTTACTGATTCTGAATCCGCCTCTACTGCGCAAAGGTTAGATGCCTTAATTAAAGCGAAAAACGGTTTCGAGCTTGCCGAGCAGGACTTGGCTATTCGTGGCCCAGGAGAATTTATCGGCGATAAACAGACCGGCATTCCTGACTTGGCAATGCGTTCACTAAACAATATTGCGATAATTAAGCTCGCTCGCGCCTCCGCTGAAGTGTTGATAAAAAAAGACTACACCCTTTCCAATTATCCGCCCTTGAAGGCTGAGCTTGCCAAGTTTCAAAACAAAATTCACCTAGAATAAGATTTACCAGCCAAAGTAGTTTTGGATGCTGTAGAATCCGGGACCGGCTGTAGCTAGGACCAAAAGCGAAGCGAGTAAAACCAAATCAAGCTCATATCCGTTGATTAGTTTCATTCCTTGTTTCTTTTTCCAAAGCGCGGCAACCGACATATTGATGGCGAGCAGAATTCCGATGATGGGCAAGTAAATTCCTAACAAAACCGCTAATCCGCCAAAAACTTCTACAAAGGCGACTATCGTGCCCCAAAAAGCGCCCGGTTTAAAACCCATCATTCCGAAATTGATAGCGTTTTGTTTAAGATCCTTAATCTTCGGCCAGCCGTGAGCCAGAAATATGGCGGCAATTACTATGCGAAGCGCGAGTAAGGCCCAGTCGGTGAATAATGGAAACAATGAAATAGTGTTCATCCAAATATTGTAGCACTTTATTTACGCGTTATATTATAGTATTATAAGGCGAACAAAGTCGCCGCATGGCGGCACTTATGGCCTCATCGTCTAATGGCTAGGACAGCCCCCTTTTCCGCCGGAGGCGGATCCTCCTTCGGAGGACACGGCACATATATGTATTATCTTTACATTCTGGAAAGTTTAGAATATAAAAGGCATTACATAGGCACGAGCGCCGATGTTAAAAACAGGCTCTCTGAGCATAACAGCGGTGAAGTGCGGTCAACTAAGGCTTATCGTCCATGGAGGTGCGTATATTCAGAAGAATTCTTGGATAAAACATCGGCGCGCAAGCGAGAGTTGTTCTTGAAAAGAAACGCCAAGGCAAGAGAAGATTTGTTCAAGTAAAATATGGTCTCGTCGTCTAGTGGCTAGGACATGCCCCTTTCACGGGCAGAACACGGGTTCGATTCCCGTCGAGACTACCAATGAAAATTTTAGCGATAGAAACATCTTGTGATGAGACTGCGATGGCCTTGGTGGATTGCAAGGGCAACCCACTATTGAAAAACCGCTCCGCCGGCTGGCGGATTAAAGTTTTGGAAAATATTGTTTCTTCGCAGATTGCTATTCATCGCCCATTCGGCGGCGTAGTTCCGAATTTGGCAAAGCGCGAGCATATAAAAAATCTCCCAAAAATTTACCAGTCGCTAGTCGCTAGTCACAAGTCGCTAAAGTTTGACCTAATCGCAGTTACCGTTGGTCCGGGTCTGGAGCCGGCTTTGTGGGCGGGAATTGAATTTGCGAAAAGTTTAGCGAAAGAAACCGGCAAGCCGTTGGTTGGCGGAAATCATATGGAGGGACATCTTTTTTCTAATTGGCTGCCGCATAGCGTCATTGCGAGTGCGGCGAAGCAATCTAACAAAAATTTAAGTAAGATTGCCACGACCCCTTCGTGGTCTCGCAATGACAAGATTAAATTCCCGGCAATCGCGCTCGTGGTCAGTGGCGGACACACGATGGTCATCAAAATGGATTCTTTAAAGAAATGGAAAAATCTTGGCGAGACTCGCGATGATGCTGCCGGTGAAGCTTTCGATAAAGTTGCGCGCTTGCTTGGCCTTCAGTATCCGGGCGGACCGGAAGTTGAGAGGCTGGCGAAAAATGGAAATCCGAAAGCGGTAAATTTTCCGAGGCCGATGTTGAATCCGCCAGCTGGCGGAAAAAATTATGAATTTAGCTTTTCCGGATTGAAGACTTCAGTTCTATATTATTTGCGAGATCATCCATTTGTCGTCAGCCGTCAGTCATTAGTTGCCGATGTCGCTGCAAGCTTCCAGCAAGCCGTTATCGATACACTGGTTGGAAAAACTATGCGCGCCGCGGAAGAGTTTGGCGCGCAATCAGTTTTGCTTTCCGGCGGGGTGGCGGCGAATAAGAGATTAAGAGAAATTATGAAATTAGAAACTGAGAAATTGGGGCGGGAATTTTTTGTGCCGGATTTTCAATACAATACCGATAACGCGGTGATGATTGCCGCCGCCGCCTACATTGCCAAATTGCGCGGGAAAAAATATCCGATGCGCGCCAACTCGAACCTTAGCTTGTAAAGATATTTTTCTGTGGTAAAGTATTCGGCAGTTCGTTCTTAAGGAAGAGGCGAGTGATAATGCCAATCAATCTTCTGAAGAGGTATGAAATTTCTTTCCGTTGCCAAGGAGTGGAGACGGTATCCGAAGGAGAAGGCACGATTCACGGTGAGATGACGGCGAACGCTGTTCAGTCTTCTTACATAGGAAGCCTCATGTGGGTTTTGAGTGAGCATCGCTTTTTCGTTTATGCATTAAGTTGCGAAGAAGCAATCACCGCTCTTCAACTGATGTCTCCTTCGTTGGCGGAGATCAAAGAGAATCCGAGGCGGATTCAGTGCGTCGGGTGTGAGCTTGCCGATCGGGAGCTATCTATCGGTCGGGGTGCCGTTCTTGCCTTTGGCTCTAAAATAATCGATAAAATGCCTTTGGGTGGGGAAAAATTCGCAGAGGAGCGCCTGCTCTACCCGGTCGCTTGAAGTTGACTGTGCCCAGTGCCACAACGATAGCACGCCACCTAATTAACCTGATTTCCTGATTAAAACTGCTTTATGTCGCGCAATATTTAAGTAGGTTGTGGCACCGGGTGTGGATAACTCCACTTGCGCGCTTCTGTTAATACTGTAAATTAATAAATAGCTCATCGATAATAAAAATCTAATTGCCGTCGACACAAACGACGGATCACGTGTAGGCGCTGCTTACACAGACAGTTCATTTCTTTCTACCCATAACCCCGACCTCCTGTCGGGGTTGTTTTTTATTTGCCAATTTTCTCAATTTCTAATTTCTCAATTTCTAACTTATAATGATTCCAATGTCTGAAGAGCTGCCAAAGGCCTACGACCCGAAAGCCACCGAAGACCGCATTTATAAAATGTGGGAGGACGGCGGGTATTTTAAGCCAGCGACTAGCGACTCGCGACTAGCGACTGGGAAAACTTACGCCATCCATTTGCCACCGCCGAACGTGACGGGTTCTTTGCATATGGGTCACGCACTCAACGCGACCATCTCCGACATTTTAATTCGCTATCATCGGATGCGTGGCTATGAAACAGTTTGGTTTCCGGGCACCGATCACGCCGGTATCGCTACGCAAAGCGTGGTTGAAAAGAATTTAAAAAAAGAAGGCATTAGCCGCTGGGATTTGGGTCGCGAAAAGTTTATTGAAAAAGTTTGGGAGTGGAGAAAACAATATGGAGATATTATTATCAGTCAGTTAAAAAAACTCGGCGCTTCCGCGGACTGGTCGCGGACCCGTTTCACGATGGACCTCGAATATGCCGGCTGGGTAAAAAAAGTTTTTATTCATTATTTCGAAAAAGATTTAATTTATCGCGGCAAGCGAGTGGTTAGTTGGTGTACCGCTTGTCAGACTTCTTTGTCGGATTTGGAAATTGAATATAAAGAAGAGAAAACAAAATTGTGGCAAATTAAGTACCCACTGACTGACGACAAAGGACAAACGACTAGCGACTTCATAATCGTTGCGACGACTCGGCCGGAAACGATGCTGGGCGATTCGGCGGTTGCCGTGAACCCGAAAGATAAGCGTTATGAAAATTTAGTTGGCAAAAAAGTTTTGTTGCCGATCCAGAATCGCGAGATTCCGATTGTCGCGGACGAAAAAATTGATATGGCTTTCGGGACGGGCGCGGTGAAGATCACGCCGGCGCATGATCTGCTGGATGCTGAAATAGGGGAGCGACATAAGCTGCCTTTTGTTCCGGTAATCAACGGAATAGGGAAAATGACCGCCGAGGCCGGAAAAGATTTTGAAGGACTGAAGATCGCTGAGGCGCGCGAGAGGGTGGTGGCGGAGTTGGAAAAACTTGGCCTGATAGCTAAGACCGAGGACTACACTCATAACTTAGCAATTTGTTACCGGAGCGCCACACCCATTGAACCGCTTTTAAGCGACCAGTGGTTTTTGAAGATGAAAGATCTTGCCGCGACGGCATTGGAAACCGTGCAGTCAGGGAAAACCAAAATTATTCCGGAGAATTTTTCTAAGCCTTATATTTCTTGGCTGGAGAATATAAAAGATTGGTGTATCTCCCGGCAAATTTGGTGGGGGCATCAGCTTCCGGTTTATTTTTGCAAAACTGATCCATTGAAGTTTGTCGTTTCGGAAGAAAAGCCTGCAAAATGCTCGGAATGTGGAAATTGCGAGATGGAGCAATCTCAAGACGTTTTGGATACCTGGTTTTCTTCCGCGCTTTGGCCATTCGCCGGGCTTTCCGAGGAAGATCAAAAGAAATTTTATCCTTCGAGTGTTTTAATCACCGCCCGCGATATTATCAATCTTTGGGTCGGGCGGATGATCTTTTCGGGAATGGAATTTATGGGTGAGACTCCTTTCCCGGATGTTTTGATCCACGGCACAATTCTCACCAAAGATGGCAAGCGTATGTCTAAAAGCCTAGGAACCGGCATTGACCCAATCGGTTTGATAGATAAGTACGGCGCCGACGCGACCCGGTTTGGCATAATTTGGCAGGCGATGGGCAATCAGGACATTCACTGGGACGAAACCGCCCTAGCTGGCGGCAAGAAGTTTGCTAACAAGCTATGGAATATCGCCCGGTATATTCATGGCGTAGGTATTGTTCCGAGAAATTTAGATGTTCAACGCGTTGAACATGTTGAAGACAAGGAAATTTTGGAAAAACTGGAAATTTTGAAGAAAGAAGTGGAAAAGGGGACCCAGGAGTATGATTTCGGACAAACTCTGCACAAGATTTACGACTTCGTCTGGCACGATTTAGCTGATAAATACATAGAAACCTCAAAAGATCGCACCGATGAAAATGTTAAACTGATATTAAGCGGCCTCCTGATGGACGTTTTGAAGATATTGCACCCGTTTATGCCGTTCATCACCGAAGAGCTCTATCAAAAGCTCTTTGCTAAGGATTCCGCCCTGATTGCCGCGGAATAATGCTCACCACGATACTATTAATCACTCTCGGTACAATTCCGGCTCTAGCTTGGCTCGCCTTTTATTTAAAGGAGGACTCGCGCCATCCCGAGCCGAAGAAGTTGATACTTTACACTTTTATCGCCGGATCACTGGTTACTGTTTTTGTATTGCAGTTCCAGATTATTATCAACGACTGGACTACTGGGCAGGGCCTACATACCTATAGCCTGTCCTCTTTCCTTTTATTGGGGGCGGCGGAAGAAATTTTTAAATTTTTGGCGGTGTATTTGGTGGTTAGCCAGAGGAAAGAATTTGATGAACCGATTGACGCAATGGTGTATATGGTCGTGGCGGCATTGGGGTTCGCCACAGTAGAGAATGTTGCCTCTATCTTACAATCAGATGTTCTATCGATTGCATCACCCGGTCCTTTGGAGACCACGGCGCTTAGATTTGTGGGCGCCACTCTGCTTCATAGTCTAGCTTCGGCTGTCGTCGGCTACTATTGGGGGCGGTCTATCGCTAAAGGCGGGAATCGTTTCGTGGCCATTTCCTTGGGTTTGGTCATTGCCACTTTGTTGCATGCAGTTTTCAACTCACTTATAATTAAATCGGAGCCCGTAGCGCTGCCGTTAATATTTTTAATGTTTATGGCGCTATTTGTTCTCAATGATTTTGAAAAACTGAAGAAACCCAAGGATAATTAAAAGTTATAAGGTTATAAAGTAAAAATATGGAAGACGAAGAAATAAACGAAGAAGAAACTATAAGCGGGGAATCAATCGCGGCCGATGAGCCGGAGATTGATTTGGTTAAATCGGGCTCCGCCGTGCGGGAGCGTCACGCCGATACTGCCGAAGATCTCACCGATGAGGACGAAGGCCAACTTACCATCGATCTTTATCAGAGCGCCGATGAGATAATCTTGGAATCCCCAATAGCCGGCGTGAAGCCGGAGGACTTGGATATCGCGATTACCAGTGAATCCGTAACTATTAAGGGCAAAAGAGAAAAAGATCGTCGGATAAAAGATGAGGATTATTTTTATCAGGAGTGCTATTGGGGTCGTTTCGCCCGCTCTATTATCTTGCCGCAGGAGGTAGATGCAGAAAAATCCGAAGCCGCGATTAAGAATGGAGTTTTGGTTATTAAATTACCTAAATTGAACCGTCAGCGCTCGAAAAAGATTAAAGTTCAGGCGGAATAATTATCTTGACCTAGCTAGCGCCGCTCTATACCATAGGGGGTAGTTATCTGTTCCTTAAAAAGGCGGACTTCTTGGAAAGGAGGAGGTAAGATGCCCGAAAAAATCGGATTGGCGATTAGCGGGGGCGGCTTCCGGGGTTCTATTATCGGACCTCACAAAGCCCTTTGGAGACGCAATAAAATCCCGGATAAGATTCAGGGAGTTTCTGTCGGCGCTTTGAATGCTGCTAAATTGGCTGAATCCGGTATCGAGGCCTTGGAAGAAAACTGGCGCATTATTGGGGCTGGCCATCCAAGTGCGATTTTCAACAAGCTGGACATCATTACACGTTTTAATAGCAATGCTCCGTTTAGTGACGCCGGATTGAAGAGGTTGATTGGCAAGCTGGATCCAGTGAAGATTATTAATTCTCCTATTGAATTGGAGGTGGTAGTCAATAACGAAACGAAGCGGCGCATGCAGGTTTTTTCTAGTCGTGATTTGATCTTTCAGGTTGACAAGGAAAATCCTAAAAATCCGAATCGGGGCCCGCATTTACTGCTTGACGCCATCAAGGCATCTGCGTCTTTGCCCGGATTCTTCCCACCCGTGAATATTTTGGGTGAATGGTTCTCCGACGGTTACTGTTTTCATTTGGAGCGCTTCGCCGATTTCGATACTCTTTTCGTAGTGTTGCACGACGATCCGGAGCCGCGAATTTTTCCCGAAAGCCATTGGTTCCGGAGAATCTTTGCCGGACCGCAAAGAGTGCTGAGTGATCACGAAGAAGGTAAAATCCATGACTTTTTGAGGGATCACCCCGACAAGTTCACCGAGTTCAAGTTTTCTTCCAAGCTGGGCTTGGTGGACAGAATACTCACCTTTTTGTCCAAAGGAGTCGATAAACTTCAGGGGAAGGGGCGATTGGTCCTTTTCAGTCCCGACTTCTCTATCCCGACCTTGGAGTTGGCCAGTTTTCAAAGGGGCGACATTGAAAAAGCAATCGATATGAGTTTCTTGCAGGCAGAAAAATTGTTGGATGAAATTTATCCGCCTACGCCCACCGTTTAATGGTGGGCTTTTTGTTAGAATAATAAAGATGATAGAGCATTACACACGAGCCATCGTTCTCGATAAAGAAGATTACGGGGACTTAGATTCCCGGGTAGTTTTATATTCCGCCGATTTGGGTCGCATTACTGCCAGAGTAAAGAGTTCCCGCAAAATCACTTCCAAGCTAGCGGGTCATTTGGAGCCGGGGAAGTTCATCCGGGCTCGGATTATTGAACTGGGGGGGTTCCAGGTGGTGGATGCCCTCTCGGATGGCTTTCTGCCCATCTCTCCAAAAACGATGGCCGGTCTGCGGATGCTTAAGGATATGACCGTAGAGCGTGATCCCGACCCGGAATTATGGGCGTTTATCGAAAGGGGACAATTGGGGGCTGGAGAAATCCTTTCCTTATTGGGATTCGCCCCGCAATTTGCTTCCTGCCGCACCTGTGAATCCGGTCAGCCGACGCATTTTTTATTGAAAGAGCTTGAGTATTCCTGCCATCCCTGCCTAGTTCAGTCCGGTAGGCCGCTGCATTTCGCTCTATAATTTTTTATCAGAATGCTAACATTATAGTAATGAGTAAAAAAGCCGTTGTAATTTTAAGCATAGCGGTAGTAGTGAGTTTGATGATTATTGGTTTCTTTATTTATCGCGCGAGTATCGCTCGAGGGATGGAGGTTGAGATAGCGCCTCCGGCCAAGGTGCTTATCGGGGTTCCTTTTGATGTGAGGGTGGGAGTTTCGAATAAATCCTCTAATCTTTTTAAAAATGTCCGCCTGTGGTTGAAGTTGCCATCCGGATTGGCGTTTGTTGGCTCTCCAATATCACAAGAATCCGTTTCGCGGGAACTTGGCGCTCTTAGTGGGAATGGTTACAGCCAGCAGACTTTCACTTTAATCGCCCTGAACGGAGAAAACACCTTCAAAAAAATATCAGCCGATGCTATTTATGATTCCGGTTATTTCGATGCCGAATTCGATAAAAAAATAGACCAAAATCTTACTGTGGGTGGGCACGGAATTGAGATGGATATTGCCGCTCCGCAAAAAATTCTCAACGGGCAAGCCTTCGAAACTGAGCTATCTTTTAAAAATGTTTCCGGTGTTAATTTAAGCGAATTGAAAGTCAGAGTTGATTATCCGCCCACCTTTACCTTGTCCGGCGCCACTCTTCCTCCCGATGTCGGCAACAATACTTGGGTTTTGGGCAATATGCTCAAAGGTTCAGAGGTTAAGTTTAAAATTACCGGCAATGTGATTGGCCCTGATGGAGCGTTTTTTGATTCTTTGGCGACCGTTGAGGCATTACTTGCCGGTGAAATCTACCCAATCAACAAGAATGCGGCGACTATTGGTATCGCTCCGGCCCCGATTACGCTGAAGATTAATTTGAATAATGACAATGAATATATCGCCGCCCCCGGCAGTGATTTACGTTATACCTTGAATTATGTAAACAACACCGACATCGGACTGCGTGATTTGATAGTCCGCGCTAAATTGTCGGGCATAATGTACGACCTTTCAACTCTTTCCTCCAATGGAACTTTCCGTTCTAGCGATAACTCTGTTACCTGGACCGCTGCTAACTTTCCTTCGCTGGTTTATCTTGCCCCCGGCCAGTCCGGTTCAGTTAGCTTCAATGTCCGCGCTAAAAGAGACTATCCTATTAAGAAGGCTTCCGATAAGAATTTTCTTTTGAAAGTTTCGGCTACCATTGATTCCCCGACGGTGCCGTACTTTGTTAACGAGGGTAAGGCGGAAAGTTTCGCCAGCATTGAAAATAAGGTTCAGGGCTTAGTGGACTTGGACGCGCTGGCGTATTTCCGGGACGCCGCATCAGGAATTACAAATAAGGGCCCGATGCCTCTTCGTCTTGATCAGCCGACCAATTTTACAATTCACTGGCGAATTACCAATTACGCTACCGACGTCAAAGATATTGAGGTAAGGGCTTTTTTGGGTGGCAACGTGAGGGCCACCGGCGTGATGAAAAGCAACGCCGCTACCATTCCTTTTTATAATGAGCGCACTCAAGAAATGATCTGGCAGTTGCCGAAAATAGATGCCACCACGGGCGTTATCGGCAAGCCGATTGAGGCTATTTTCCAAGTCGAGGCCGTTCCTTCTACTAACGATTTAAACAGGGACATGTTGCTGATTCAGGATTCTTCGCTCACTGCAACTGATGACTTTACTGGCGTTGCGTTGTCTAGCCAAGATGACGAGATAACCACCGGCTCGCTTGATGACCAGACTGTTAGCGGGCAAGGGACGGTGTTGCAGCAGCCACAAGTATTGCAGCTCCAGCAGACGCATCTGGATGAAAGGCAGAAGCTTCTTTTGTTGCTGGCGCAGCAAAAAGCGTCTCGTGCGGAGCAGGATGCGCAATTGGCGGAATTACAGGCTCGGCAGTCTAGCGCGCAGACAGCGCTGGAGCGGCAGTTACAGAAATTACGCGACGCATATAAACCGCCCGTAATTCTGCCGCCGGTGATTGCAGGTGGCGAAGGCGGTGGCGTGGTGGTTGACGAGGAATGCGCGAACCAAGCCGCCAGCAATCGGGACGCTGAGTTCGCTGCCGTGGATGACAATCACGATGATGATTTGAATGCTGCTTTGGAAAAGCGTCGGAATTTGCTGATTGCCGCCGCCCTAGTCGGCGACCCTCATCTCCGGCATATTCTCATTGTGGCGGCTCTGGTTGGTTATGAAAAAGATGAGAAGGAAATTGAAGAGGATTGGAACGAAGGACGCGCAGCGGCGCAACGCAAATATCAGCAGGACATGGCGGCCTGCAACGGTGGAGCCGGTCTTTAAAGCTCCTTAATTTTGACTTATAATTCAAGGAATGAATCGTAGGGCCATTTTCATTGTAGGTGGGGTAATTCTTCTGAGCCTGACGGCAATCGGGTTTTTGACCTATCGCGCCAGATTTTCGCGGGGTTTGGAAATTGAAGTTTTTGCCCCGGAAGAGGTATCTATCGGCATTCCTTTTGATCTTCGCGTCGGTATCTCCAATAGCTCGGCCAATATTTTGGAAAATGTCCGATTGGCATTCACTTTGCCCGAGGGTCTAGCTTTCGTGGGCTCACCGGTCGGAAAGAACCTGGATTTCCGTGATTTGAATAATCTTGGTTCCGGCAGCTTGAGTCAGCAGACTTTCAAGTTGGTAGCTTTGAGCGGCGAAAATACTTTCAAGCGGATTACCGTCGGAGCTAATTATATTTCCGGCTCCTTGAGTTCCCGTTTTGAAAAAGAAGTTACTAAAGATATTGCCGTGGGAAGCTACGGTTTAACTCTCGATATTGCTGCGCCGCAAAAAGTTTTCAATGGGGAGTCTTTCGACGCTGAGATTTCTTTCAAAAATAATTCCGATATTGATCTTGATAATTTGAAATTAAAAATAGATTACCCGCTCACCTTTATCCTCGCCAAGTCTACTTTGCCCCCCGATATCGGCAATAACACTTGGGTTTTGGGCGGATTACGGAAAGGCTCGGATATGAAATTTAAGGTCTCCGGTAATCTTATCGGCCCCGAAGATGCTTTGTTTGATCTCAGGGCGACCATTGAATCGGTCTTTAGCGGGCAATCATATCCGATTAGTTCCAACGTCGCTGCTATCGCAATCGCCGCCTCGCCAATTTCATTGAAGATTACTTTAAATGGGAATACTGATTCGCTGGTTAAAATTGGCGAAGACCTGACCTACAAACTTAGCTATGTGAATAATACCGATGTCGGCTTGCGCGATGTGATTGTTAAGGCGCAGCTGTCGGGTGTGATGTTTGATCTTGGGACCCTTAGCACCAATGGCTCCTTCCGTTCTTCCGATAGCACCTTGTCTTGGAACGCCTCCAATGTTTCTGAGTTGCAGACGCTCGCTCCAGCGGAATCCGGCTCCGTAGAGTTCCGGATCCGTTCTAAGAGCGCTTATCCAATTAAGCGTTTAAGTGATAAGAATTTCACCTTGAAGGTCGTGGGCACGATTGAATCGCCCACAGTTCCGCATTTCGTTTCCGAGGGTAAAGCCGTCAGCTTTGCGAGTATTGAAAATAAAGTACAGGGGCGGGTGGAATTAGCCGCGTCGGCCTTTTTCCGCGACGCCATCTCCGGGATTTTGAATAAGGGTCCGATGCCGCCGAAAGTTAATCAGCCGACTAATTTCACCATTCATTGGGCGATTACTAATTATTCGACCGATCTTAAAGACGTGGAGGTAAGGGCATTTCTTGGCGGAAATGTGAAATGCACGGGAATAGCGAAGAGTAGCGTTTCTACTATTCCGATTTGCAACGACCGCACTCAAGAAGTCATCTGGCAGGTTCCCAAGGTAGTGGCCACCTCCGGGATTACCGGGAAGCCGGTTGAGGCGATTTTCCAAGTTGAGGCCGTTCCTTCATCTGCCGACTTGAATCGCACGATGGTGATTATTCAAGATACCAGCCTAAAAGCGGTTGATGAATTTACCGGTATGGAGTTAACTAATAAAGATTCTGCTATCACCACTCAATTGCCCGATGATCCGACTGTGAACGGACAGGGAGTGGTGACACAATAAACAAACGACTAACGACTTACGATAAAGAATATGCCGACACCAAAAGCAAAAACAGGAAATGATCTGATGGATAAGCTTCTTAGCTTGTGCAAAAGGAGAGGTTTTATTTTTCCGGGCTCGGAAATTTACGGCGGCTTAGCTAACTCTTGGGACTACGGCCCGCTTGGCGCTGAATTAAAAAAGAATATTAAAGACGAATGGTGGAATCGCTTTGTCCGCCAGCGTACCGATGTAGTTGGAATTGATGCCGCTTTGATGATGAACCCGAAGGTTTGGGAGGCGAGTGGCCACGTGGCCGGTTTTTCCGATCCGTTGGTGGAGTGCAAAAAATGCCATGAGCGTTTCCGCGCTGACGCTCTCGAAATTTCGAAATCCGATGTCAAAATGTCGAAATCTCCTGTCGAAATGTCGAAATCTGATGTCAAAATGTCGAAATCTCCTGTCGAAATCTCGAAATCTCGAAATGTCATTCCCTGCCCGTCTTGTGGTGGTGAGCTGATGGAGGCCAAGCAATTTAACCTTATGTTCAAAACGAACATCGGCCCGACCGAAGAAAAGGGAAGTGCGGTTTATCTCCGCCCGGAAACGGCGCAGGCGATGTTTGTGGATTTTAAAAATGTATTAGACACCACGCGTAAGCGTCTGCCGTTCGGTATCGCCCAGATGGGCAAGGCTTTCCGAAATGAAATTACTCCCGGCAATTTTATTTTTCGCACCCGTGAATTTGAGCAGATGGAAATTGAATATTTCGTAAAAGAATCCGAATGGGAAAAGCATTTTGAGAATTGGTTAGGCGAAATGAAGGCCTGGCTGGAACACTTGGGAGTTTCCGAAAAAAATCTGCACTATGCCGAGATTCCCGACGGGGAGCGCGCTCATTATTCCAAGCGCACCGTGGATATTGAATATGAATATCCTTTTGGTCGCAAAGAGCTTTACGGTTTGGCTTACCGCGGGAACTTTGATCTTACCCAGCATGAGAAATTCAGCGGACAGGATTTGCGCTACACCGACCCGAATCCGCCGGCTGGCGGACCGAAGGAGAAGTTCTTGCCGCACGTCATTGAGCCGACCTGGGGCGTGGATCGTTCGGTTTTGGTGGCGATGCTAGAGGCGTACCATGAAGAAAAAGTAGAAAGTTCCGCCAAAGGCGGATCCGCCTCCGGCGGAAAAAGTGAAAAGTTAAAAGTGAAAAGTGAGGGAGAGGAAGGGGAGGACATTCGGGTAGTGATGCGTTTTCCGAAGTGGCTGGCTCCGGTGAAAGTAGCGATTTTGCCGCTTTCCAAAAAAGAAGAATTGGCGAAAGTTGCCAAACCCCTCTATGAAGAATTAGCCAAAAAGTTTGTCTGCGAATACGACGAAACCCAGAGCATCGGCAAGCGTTATCGCCGCCAAGACGAGATCGGCACGCCTTATTGCGTGACGGTGGATTTTGATTCGCTCGAGGACAAAGCCGTTACTGTCCGCGACCGCGACACGATGGAGCAGGACAGGATCAAAATTTCCGAGCTTGTGGATTACTTAGGAAAAAGTTTAGAGAAATAAAACCGGCCCTTATGGGGCCGGTGGGGTCGGATCTTTTCGGCGTGTTTTGTGTTCTGCCCAAATGCTGACCAGAAGTAGCATCGCGCCGGCAGTAATTAAAACCGTTTGCTCTACGATTCCTTCGGATGAGATGATGCCTAGCATAAGCAAAAAGCCAGTAGTAAAACCAGAAAGAGCGTTCGGGCAGTACGGATCTTTCCAGAAACCTTTCATTTTTGACTCCTTTCCCTGGGGTTTTGAAGGAACTTCACGAACGACGCCATTATGGCATATCTAAATCTATTTTGCAATACCCGTGAGAGAATGGGCAAAATCTGATAGAATTTACCCATATGTCTAAACCCTTTATCAGAAAAGTTTTAAAGAACGGCTTGCGGGTGGTTTTGATTCCGGAAAAGGAAAATCCGGCGACGACGGTGTTGGTTTTAGTAGAGGCTGGCTCAAAATACGAAGCCAAGGCCATCAACGGCATCTCTCATTTTTTGGAGCATCTTTGCTTCAAAGGCACGAAGAAGCGCCCCAGCGCTTTGATGATTGCCGGAGAGCTGGATAGAATTGGCTCGGAGTACAACGCCTTCACATCGCAGGAGTGGACTGGCTATTACGCTAAGGCCGCCGCCAAACACACCGACCTTATTTTAGAAACCGTCAGTGACCTTTATCTGAATCCTATTTTTGACGAGAAGGAATTAGAGAAAGAAAAAGGAGTAGTGATTGAGGAATTGAATATGTATGAAGATATGCCGCAACGCAAAGTGCAGGATTTGTTTCTGGAGTTAATGTATGGAGATCAACCCGCGGGTTGGGATGTGGGCGGAAAGAAAGAAATCATTCAGAAGATTACCCGAAAGAACGTGCTGGATTATCGGGGGGAGCATTATGTGGCGAGCGCTACGGCGGTGATCGTGTCCGGAAGTTTTGACCCGAAAACTATTTTGCCGAAGATCGAAAAGCACTTCGCTAATATTCACGACGGAAAGAAATCCGGCAAACTCAAAACAATTGATAAGCAGGCTAAGCCGGAAATCTTTATCAAATTCAAAGAATCCGACCAGACCCATTTGGTGCTGGGCGTCCGGGCATACAATTTGTTTGATAAGCGGAAATACGCGTTGGAAATCCTAGGTGATATTTTGGGCGGGGGAATGAGCTCGCGCTTATTCCAAAAAGTGCGAGAAGAATTGGGCGCCGCTTATTATGTGAAAGCCGGTTCTGACGCTTTAACCGACCATGGAATGTTTGCCGTCTCGGCGGGCATTGAACACAGCAAGATTGATATTGTGATCAAGGCGATTTTGGGCGAATTGACCCGAATTGCTAAGGGAGATATCACCGAAAAGAATTTGGCGGATGCGAAAGAGCATTTGTCGGGCCGGTTGTTGTTGGGATTAGAAACTTCCGACGCAGTGGCGATGTTTTACGGCGGTCAGGAGATCTTAGAGAAAGAATCCAAGACTCCGGCGGAAGTCGCAAAAGGAATTGCCAAGGTTACAAAAGCGGAAGTGGTGGCGGTGGCGAAAGACATTTTCAAAAATGATAAGTTGAATCTGGCGATGATTGGACCCTATAAAGACAAGGAGCAGTTTGCAAAGATTTTGAAGTTTTAACCTCGCTTTTAGTACCCTCGGGCAATTACTTCTCGGAAACGGCATAATTTGCTTCCAGCGAGCAAATTTGCCTCTCCCTCGCTCCGCCACTCTGAAGAGACCAAGCTGGCGGAGCTCCGGCATGTTCCTTAAAGTAATTTGCCCTACGACCAAAAGCGACACTACGATCTTTTCTCCGAAACCCGAGCGAGCTTAATCGGCTAGGAGGTTTTTGTATAATATATCTTTAACAAAAACCCGATTAGCGCGAGTGCCAAGTGGAGTTCGCCGCAGGAGCGAACGAAGCGGGTTGAGGGAAGAGATTGGGGTGGAGTCCTTTGCCAAAACTTGGAAAGTTTAGTATTATATTGCATAATATAAATGTGCTTCGTTACGTTATAAATTACGTAGCGCAGATTGTTAAAAATGGATCAGAAAGCAGTCTCAATCAGTTGGGGTAGCTTGTGGAAGGTCGTTATGATGCTTTTGCTTGTTGTCACCCTGTATGTCGCTCGCGATATTTTAATCGCGTTGTTTTTGGCTATCATAATTTCTTCCGCCTTAGACCCGATAGTTACTTGGATGGAAAAACGCCGCATTCCTCGCTTGTTGGGCACCCTCGCTATTTATATCGTATTAATTTTTATGATCGCTCTTTTGGCGTATGCCGTTGTTCCGATAGCCCTTTCCGAGTTGAATGTGCTTTTGGGTAGCTTAAGCCAGTATTCCGGCACGCTATTTGATTTCATTGATACCTCCGGATTTATTGACTCTGTTAACCAGGCGCTTGGTAAAATTACCAATTTGTTGCTGAGTGGCAGTACTTCGGTGTTGGAAATCGGCACCAAGTTCTTGGGTGGCCTGACCGCTACTGTTTCAGTCTTCGTGCTCTCTTTCTATCTTACTGTCGGCAAGGACGGCGCAGAGAAGTTTTTGCTGACCATCCTGCCTTCGGTGTATGAAAGTAAAACCGTGCTTTTGTATCGCCGGATTAAGAAAAAAATCGGCAATTGGCTGGCTGGGCAGGTGGTTTTGAGCTTGGCTGTAGGTTTACTGGTATTTCTAGGACTCTGGATTCTAGGGGTCAAATATAGCCTCATTTTGGGCATTTTAGCCGGTATCTTCGAGCTTATTCCTTATGTCGGCCCTATCTTTAGCGGAAGCTTGGCAGTCCTGGTGGCTCTCACAGATTCCGCTCCGCTTGGATTTTATGTGTTGATTCTATTTATTATTATTCAGCAGTTAGAAAACAACGTGCTTGTCCCTGCTGTCACCAACTTAACTACGGCGCTTCAGCCGGTAGTGATTTTGATTGCTCTATTGATTGGGGCGAAAGTTTTTGGTTTCCTTGGCCTTGTCTTGGCTGTCCCGTCGGCGGTGTTGCTGCAGGAGTTCTTGGATGACTGGTCGGAATCAAAGGCTAGGCGAAGAGGGTTGGGCCTTTAGGCGAGTAGTCGCTAATAATGCGAATTTTGGCCAATAATGCTAATATTTATTCGCATTATTAATTCTTCCATTTGCATTATTCGCGATTACTTCAATGAATAAGTTTTACGTCACAACTTCCATACCCTATGTAAACGGCGCTCCCCACATCGGCAATGTGCTTGATTCGGTTTATGCCGATGTTTTGGCGCGCTATCATCGCCAACTCGGTGATGATGTCCGATTTTTGACCGGCACCGATGAGCATGGCTCTAAGATAGTGCGCAGCGCGAAGGCGGCCGGGTTAACTCCGCAGGAATTTGTGGACAAGAACTCTTTTCAGTTTAAAAAGTTGAAAGATGTTTTGAATCTTTCTTGGGATGATTTTATTCGAACCTCTGACCAGAGCCGTCATTGGTCCGGAGCGCAGAAATTATGGGGCAAGTTGGAAAAAGCGGGGGATCTCTACAAAAAAGCTTATAAAGGCCTTTATTGCATCGGCCACGAGGCTTTTATTACCGACAAAGACTTGGTTAACGGTATTTGCCAAGACCATCAAAAGGCGCCGGAGGTGATTGAGGAAGAAAATTATTTTTTCAAACTTTCTAAATACACCAAAGAAATTGAAAAGCAAATAAATTTGGGAACGTTCAAGGTTGTCCCGGAATCGCGAAGGAATGAGATTTTGTCGTTGTTGTCTCAAGGTTTGGAGGATGTGAGCTTTTCTCGCCCTGCTAAGGATTTATCTTGGGGCGTGCCGGTTCCCGGAGATTCTACCCAAACTATGTACGTTTGGGCTGACGCTTTAGTGAATTACATTTCCGCTCTTGGATATGGGAGCTCCGACGAGAAAATCTTCGAGAAATATTGGCCGGCAGATGTGCAGGTCATCGGGAAGGACAATCTTCGCTTTCACGCCGCTATCTGGCCGGGAATGTTGCTTTCCGCGGGCTTGCCTCTGCCACAAACAATTTTTGTGCATGGATTTTTGAATGTAAACGGACAAAAAATTTCTAAGACCGTGGGCAATGTAATTGATCCGGCGGAGTTGGTGGCGAAATATGGCACTGATCCTGTGCGTTTCTATCTTTTGCGGGAAGTCGCTCCATTTGATGATGGAGATTTTAGCTATGAAAAATTTGAAGAAGTTTATAACGCCAACTTAGCCAACGGATTGGGTAATTTTTCCGCCCGGGTACTGGCTCTTGGAGAAAAAGCGGGTGAGTTGGCTGGGGACGTGAATGATCCGAAAGTTAAAGAGATATTAGCGAAATCTGCAGAAGTGCGCGCGGCTGTAGCCGGGAAAGTTTCGGATTTTAAGTTTCACGAAGCGTTGGCGGCGATCTGGGGGTTTATCAGTTACGGCGATGTTTATGTAAACAATGAAAAGCCCTGGGAGGCCGGAAAAGAAAAAGTAATCACTCACGCCCTACTTATATTGGAGCAGGTCGCTGATCTTTTGAAACCATTTCTTCCGGAGACCGCTAAAAAAATATTGGATTGCATAGAGGTTACCGGTATCGGCACCCTTAAAGCCAAAAAGTGTCCGCCCCTGTTCCCACGAATTGAGCATGCCTAAGTTATTTGATAGCCATACTCATATACACTTTCCTATTTATGATCATGATCGGGAGGAGGTAATTAAGCGTGCCAGAGAAGCGGGAGTGAAGATGCTTTGTGTTGGCACGCAGGCCGCTTCGTCGCAGGCGGGCGTGGATTTGGCAAAAAAATATCCCGGCGAAATTTGGGCCGCGGCGGGTTTTCATCCGAATCATTTTGCCAGCGCTTGGTATCACGACAAGAAAGAGCAGGCAGAATCCGAAAGAGAGAAGTTTGACGCGTCAAACTTATTAAAAATCGCCCAGCAGCCAGAGGTGGTGGCAATCGGGGAGTGTGGGTTGGATTACTACAGATTACCGAACGACAAACAAGAAACAACTAACGACAAAAATACTCAACGCGACGCGTTTATCGCGCAGATTAAGATAGCCGAGCAGGTTGGGAAGCCGCTGATGATGCACATTCGTCCCTCACGAGGAACCGATGACGCCTATTTAGATGCTTTGGATATTTTGAAATCCGAAAAGTTTTCCGGTGGGAAGATTAGTCATTTTTTCGTGGGCTCGTTGGAGGCCGCAAAGAAAATGGCAGAGGCAGGATTCAGTTTTACTTTCGGCGGAGTGATCACTTTTGCCCGAAATTATGATGAAGTAATAAAATATTTGCCGATAGAGAATATCTTACTGGAAACTGACGCGCCGTATGTTGCTCCAATGCCGTACCGCGGAAAAAGAAACGAACCAGCATATATTTCGGCGACTGCGGCGAAAATCGCCGAGCTAAAAGGACTTTCAGTGGAGGAGGTAGCCGAGAAAACTTTCGCCAACGCATTGCGTATTTTCAAAATTACTTTATAATTTCTCCTTAGTTGTTCATAAGAATGGAGGCGCTCTGATGGTGAATTTTCCGAACACGAAGAAAGTTTTGAAATGTCTGTCAAATCTCACTGAGCGCGAAGAGATTATCTGGTCTCGTGACAAGTCGGGAGAATGTTGCAGCGTGGCATACCTACGTTGGAAATTCGAACTGATTTGGTCCCGCGGTCAGTTAGAATTTCTGATGGATGGAGTAAAGATGGAAAACTGTGTTGCGGAAGTGAAATCTCTCCAGGAGGGCATTGAGGAGCAGGAACAGAGGCGCAAGCCGGATATCTCTCACAAGCAGGAAAGTACTGCCGCCTCTTTCCTGCGAGACCTCTCTCGTCACAACAAGCCAGTACAGGCAAAAAAGTAAGCTGCGTTTATCGCGGCTTTTTTATTGGACAATTCAGTCAAAATTTGGTTAAATTTGCCTAGTTTTTTGAAAGGGAAGAAACGTGGCGATAACTCTGAACGACCTCTGGCGTGAAACGGTGGATCGTTTCCCCGACCATGACTATTTGAGTCTTTTTGGTCGAACGGTTACTTACACTAAGGTGGATAGGGAAAGTAGAAAGTTTGCCAATTTTCTCCGTTGTCAGGGTTTGAGGCCTGGCGACCGAGTAATGTTGTTGATGCCGAATTGCCCGCAAATGGCGATTGCTTGCTGGGGAATTTGGAGGGCGGGTTGTGTAATGACGGCTCTGAATCCTTTGCTTACTTCGTCTGAGTTGGTGGAGATGGCTAGATTGGTCGAACCGAGTCTTTTTGTGACGCTGAAGGATCTGGACGCGCACAACCGGGCACTTGTACCCAATTTGCCTTCCGACTGCGCAACGATGATGGTAGGCCTTGAGGCTTATTTGCCGCCCATAATGTCTGTGCTTTACAGGCTAAAAACTTTAGTTACGAAGCGTAATCCATCGTATCAATTCACTTGGAGTTCTATCCGGGATTCGGAATGCTCGAGCTATACCTTTGAAGACCTGCCCAAGCCGGATGATCTGGCAGTCCTGCAGTTCACCGGCGGCACTACCGGAAGCGTGAAGGCGGCTATGCTGACTCATGCCAATCTGGTGGCCAATACCGAGCAGGCGATGGATCTGGTCGGAAAAGTTATCGACGAGAATTCCGTCATTTTCAGCGCCATCCCATGTTTCCATGTCTACGGACTATCCGTTTGCTTAGTACTGGCCGCTTCTCGGGGGGCTAAAGTGGTGATGGTCCCGAAGTTCATGGATAGGAATAAAGTTATGAAAGATGGAAAAGAAGTTACTATCGCCACGATCAACAAAGAAGTCTTTCGGATCTTTAAGGAGGACTGCATCACTTTGCTTCCCGGAATTCCGAATATTTTTGCGGCTTTGATTGACGATAAAAGATTTCGGGATTTGGATATCGAGCACATGCGCCTTTGTGTGTCTGGGTCTGGCGCTTTGAATCAGGAAGTTAAGAGGAATTTTCAGGCCTGGGCCGGGTGCGAAATCATCGAAGGCTACGGACTTTCCGAAACTTCTCCGATTGTTTCTATCAATCCCCCCGGCCGCGCATTGCCGGGCAGTTTGGGAATTCCGGTTCGTGATACCGAGATTCGAATTGTTCCCGAGCCGGATGCCAAACTAGAAGACGGCGGCGAACTCTGGGTACGCGGTCCGCAGGTGATGAAGGGGTATTGGGAAAATGAAGAGGCGACCAAGGACGTGCTTACTCCCGACGGTTGGCTCAAAACCGGAGATATGGTGATTCAAGTTGGTGAACATCTTGTGATGACCGACCGGAAGAAAGACATGATTAAGGTTAGCGGTGAGAATGTTTATCCCAGCGAGATTGAAAAAATTTTGCTGGAGAAGTTGGGAGTTGCCGAGGCTTATGTGGTGGGCGTTCCTGACGACAAAAGCGGTGAGCGAGTGGTTGCCTGTCTTGTTCCGCAAGACGGCACTCGCAATTTTTCTCTCGAAGAGGTCCGAGCGGCCTGCGGCGGTCTAAGTAAAATAAAAATCCCCAAGGAAGTGTGGAATTTTTCTAAGGACCAAATTCCGCGAACTTATTTGGGCAAGGTTCAGAAGAAAGAATTAAGGAAGATGCTGACAAAAACCCCATCGTAAGATGGGGTTTTTTTATTGCTCGGAAAAAGTTAAAATTATCTCGATGAAGTACGACTTCAAGAAAATAGAAAAGAAGTGGCAAAAGGAATGGGCCAAGGGAAAATATAAAGTTTGGCATTCTGAAGATAAGTCCAAAAAACCGAAAGCTTATGTTTTGGATATGTTTCCTTATCCATCAGGAGAGGGCCTGCACGTCGGCCACGTGGAAGGCTACACCGCTTCCGATATCTATAGCCGATTTTTGCGGATGAGCGGCTATAACGTTCTCCACCCGATGGGCTGGGACGCTTTTGGTTTACCGGCGGAAAATTATGCTATAAAAAAGAAAATTCATCCGAGTATTGTGGTGAAAAATAACGTAAAGAATTTTACTCGCCAGTTGAATAGCTTAGGCTTCAGCTATGATTGGCAACGTGAAATTAATACTACCGACCCCGATTATTATAAATGGACGCAGTGGATTTTTCTTCAGCTTTTCAAAAAAGGACTGGCCTACGAGGCGGAGATTCCGGTTAATTGGTGTCCGAATGATAAAACCGTTCTGGCCAATGAAGAGGTGATTGATGGCGGCTGCGAGCGCTGCGGAGCGAATGTGGAGCGCAAGAAGCTGAAGCAGTGGGTTTTGAAGATTACTGCCTACGCCGACCGCCTGCTTGCCGACTTAGATGGGCTAGACTGGCCCGGGCGAGTAAAAGAGATGCAAAGAAATTGGATTGGCCGCTCGGAGGGGGCGCTGATTAAGTTTCCGGTGGTTTGTAACCGGCCTTATTCCGGCGCGCTGGAAATTTTCACTACTCGGCCCGACACCATTGCCGGAGTGGCTTATATGGTGGTTGCTCCGGAGCATCCGTTAATCTCGGAATTAGGTGAGCACATCGAAAATCTAACCGAAGTTAAAAAGTATATTGAGAAGGCGAAGAATAAAAGCGACAGAGAGCGTCAGGAAAATAAAGAGAAGACGGGTGTTGCATTGAAGGGGGTGCGGGCAGTCAACCCCTGGAGCAAAAAAGAAGTACCGATTTGGGTTTCAGACTATGTGCTGATGAATTACGGCACAGGAGCGATTATGGCCGTTCCTCAACACGACGAGCGTGATCGTGAATTTGCCGTAAAATTCCAACTGCCGATTTTTGATGAGCCTCTAATTTCTAAAGATGAAGTAGTTGCCAAGGTTGGAGGTCAGAAAAAAATTAACTATAAGCTTCGTGATTGGATATTTTCCCGCCAGCGTTATTGGGGTGAGCCTATCCCGATAATCAAGTGCGCGACTTGCGGCAACGTCGCAGTGCCGGAAGATGAGTTGCCGGTAGTTTTGCCTAAGGTGAAAAATTACGAGCCAACAGGTGAGGCCGAATCTCCTTTGGCGGGCATTGAAAAGTGGGTCAAGGTAAAATGCCCACAATGCGAAGGGCCGGCGAAGAGAGAGACGAATACAATGCCCCAATGGGCCGGCTCCTGCTGGTACTACATCGGCTATTTAATAGCCGAAAATCTCAAATCCCAAACTCTAATTTCTAAACAAATTCAAAATTCTAAATTTCAAAATGAGATCAAACATTGGCTTCCAGTGGATTTGTATCTTGGCGGAGTAGAGCATGCCGTACTCCATCTCTTGTATGCTCGTTTTTGGCACAAAGTTTTGTTTGATATCGGCGCGGTCTCTACTAAAGAGCCATTTATGAAGCTGGTCAATCAGGGTTTGATCTTGGGTCCGGATGGTTTAAAGATGTCTAAATCTAAGGGGAATGTGGTTAATCCCGATGAAATAGTGGCAGGTTTCGGGGCTGATTCGTTGCGCTTATATGAAATGTTTATGGGCCCATTGGAAGATGCCAAGCCTTGGGACCCGCGAGGGATTGTTGGTCTGCACCGCTTCTTACAGAGAGTGAATTCTTTGCCAATTATCAAGGGAGCTAGCAGCGCTGAATTAGAGCGATTACTCCATCAGACAACTAAAAAAGTGTCCGAAGACATTAAGGTCTTTCACTTCAACACCGCCATCAGCGCTCTGATGGTCTTGAGTAATAAAATGGAATCACTGCTTCCGGAATTTGTGAAATTACTGGCCCCATTTGCGCCACATCTTGCGCAGGAGCTTTGGCAGAGACTGGGAAATAAAACTTTACTTGATAATGAAACTTGGCCGAAGTGGGACTCGAAATTAATTCAGGAAGATAATTTTGAATTGATTGTTCAGGTAAATGGCAAGATGCGCGATAAATTTTCTACAGCTAAGGGTATTTCTCAATCGGAAGCCGAGGGTTTAGCTTTAGCCCGTGATGGCGTGAAGAAGTGGATAGCTGGAGGTCAGCCGAAGAAAGTTATTTTCGTGAAAGATCGCTTGATAAATTTTCTCGTTTAAGTTATATTATCGGCAGTTCGTTGTGGGCTTGATTAATCCATTGCGGGTTAATCGCCCGTCAGAATAGTCTTTTCCAGGAGAAGTGTTCATGCATAGAAGTGAAATTGCCAAGAGAGAAGAGGAGATGAAGGCTTTTGAACCCGATGCAAAGGATGACGTCCTGCGTTATTTGAGAATGCACCCAGAAGATGTGTTTATGATCTCGGATTTGAGAGCAGCTCTTTATCCCGACTGGGCAGAGCTGGAAGCAGATAACCGCGAGCCCAAATTCATGGCGCTGCTTAATGTTCTTGACGATCTCGTGAATGCCGGCATCGTGGAGAGGATTCGTGACTGCGCATACAACACTTACTACGGCCTCCATTAAAAATTATTCAGGCGCCTAAATGGCGCCTTTTTCTTTAGTCTCTAAGGCGGTAAGATTAATAGACATTATGTGCGGAATAGCGGGCTACATAGGGAAAAAGGAGGGACTGCCGATTGTTTTCGGCAATCTCAAAAAAATGGAGTATCGGGGCTACGACTCTGCGGGCGTAGCCTTTTTCGTTAATCGTAAAGGAAATTTTGATATTGAAGTAATTAAGCGTCCCGGAAAGATAAATATTTTAGAAAAGGATTTGCTAGGCGAGCGATCTTTGCCGGCAACTGCCGCTATCGCGCATAGCCGTTGGGCGACGCACGGTGTTCCTAATGAAGCGAATGCTCATCCTCACTCCGACTGCAAAAAAGAAATATTTTTAATTCACAACGGTATTATTGAAAACTATTCCGAATTGAAGGCGGTACTTATGAAAAAGGGGCATCACTTTCATTCCCAGACTGACACTGAAGTATTCCCGCATTTGATTGAAGAAGAATTGAAGTTGGAGAAAAGTTTTGAGGCAGCTTTTGAAAAAAGCTTGAAAAAAATTGTGGGCGCTTACGCATTTGCTGCAATTTATAAAAACGAGCCTTCTAAGTTGTTCATTGCCCGACTGGGCAGCCCATTGGTGGTGGGGGTGGGAAAGGGAGAGTATTTTGTGGCTTCTGATCCGACCGCGCTAGCGGGGTTAGTAAAAAAAGTTATTTATCTGAAAGACGGTCAGCGTGGAGTACTCTCGCTTGCCGGAATCAAGATCGGGCCGGCTCGGCCGAAGATAGAGAGATTGGAGATGAATATTGAACAAGCCCAGAAAGGCAGCTTCCCGCATTTTATGATGAAGGAAATATTCGAAGGCCCGGAAGTATTGCAATCGGCATTGCGTGGCCGGCTGTCGGCGAGTCGGGGGCTTGTGAAGTTGGGTGGTCTAGGGAGTGTCGCTAAAAAATTAAAGAAAATTAAAAAAATAGATATTATTTCCTGCGGCACCTCCTATTATTCGGGAATGGTGGGAGAGTATCTTTTTGAAGAACTGGCAGATTTGTCGGCGGAAGTTTTACTGGCTTCCGAATATCGCTATCGCAAACACCCGATTAATAAAAGCTCCGCCGCTCTGTTTATTTCTCAATCAGGAGAAACGGCAGATACTTTGGCCGCCTTAAAGAAGGCCAATGGCCACAACTTAATGACCCTGGGAATCGTGAATGTGGTGGGCTCCAGCATTGCCCGTGATACGGTAGCCGGAGTTTATAATCACGCTGGGCCGGAGATTGGAGTGGCCTCCACCAAGGCCTTTTTATCTCAACTAGGCGTACTGACTCTGATGGCACTCTATTTATCGGGGAAGCGAAGTGGTTTGAATAAAGAAGTAATGAAGGAGCTTTCGGTTTTAGCCGGGAAGATGAAGGAAGTTTTGAAGCAAAGTGAAAAAATAAAAGAATTGGCGAAAAAATATCTTAAATACAATAATTTTCTTTATTTGGGTCGCGGACACAACTATCCGGCGGCTTTGGAAGGAGCCCTGAAGATTAAAGAGATTGCTTATGTCCACGCCGAGGGTTACGCCGGCGGAGAGATGAAGCACGGACCGATTGCTTTGATCGATAAAAACTTTCCGACCATCGCTCTAGTGACCGAGAATCGGGTTTACGAAAAAATGATTTCTAACCTGCAGGAAATAAAAGCCCGTTCCGGACCGATTCTTGCCATAGCAACCGTGGGTGATAAAAAGATTGGCAAAATAGCTGATGACGTAATTTATGTTCCACGCACTGCGGAGCAGCTGGAGCCAATGCTAAATATCGTTCCGCTCCAGCTTTTTGCCTATCATTTTGGTGTATTGCGGGGGCATGACGTGGATAAACCTAGGAATCTTGCGAAAAGCGTGACTGTTGAGTAATCGCGAATAATGCCAATTTTAAACTTTAATATTGCGAATAAAAACGTGGAGCAGATGTAGGCGGACAAATTTGCATTATTTGCCAAAATTCGTATTATTAGCGAACACTTTATGAAGTACCTATTTCCTATAATTTTCCTTACCTCGGCGGTATTTTTTGCTTTCGCAGCCGTAAAATACGGTCCATCTGCGGTAGAAACAACCACCAGAGTGAGCGCCAAAGCGGTTACCTCTAAGCCGGTAGCCAGCTTTATAAATTTTATTTTCTCTCGGTAAGCTTCACCGCTACAGCAAAGGATTTTTTGCCCCGTAACACTTTTAGATTCATCACTCCGCCCACCTCCTTCTCTTCGAGGATGTCTTGAATGGTGCGGTCTGTAGTAATTTTTATTCCGTCGCATTCGAGTACGATATCTTTTTCTTTCAAGCCAGCCTTGTGAGCTGGGCTACCCGGTATAATCGCTTGTGTGTGTGGCTCTTGGCCAACTACCATTGCTCCGTAGTCAACGGCCAACTTCATTCGGGATTTCATATTTTCGTCTACGTTTATATAACGTAAACCAAGCAGCGGGCGCTTGATGTGGCCGAATTTTTTCAAATCAGCCAAATCCCGCTCCGCGTATTTTATCGGTATGGCGAAGCCGAGGCTTTGGGCTCCAAACACAATCGCGGAATTGATGCCGATAGCTTCTCCGCTCATATTCACCAGCGGCCCGCCGGAATTGCCTGGATTGATGGCGGCATCGGTTTGGATAAGTCCTCGAAGCTCTTGTGGGGCGACCATGGGGGCGGTGGCGGCGCGAATCGAGCGAGCAAGGCCGGAAATAATCCCGCTAGAGACTGTATTTTTAAACATTCCCAAAGCGTTGCCGATAGCGAGTACGCTTTCACCCAAGTCCAAATTTGAAGAATTGCCGAGTTTTACTATTGGTAAGTTTTTGGCACTGATTTTCAGAATTGCTATATCATCCACCGGATCGCGGGAGAGTACCTCGGCCTTATATTTTTTGTTATCGTCGGCGATTATTGTGTATTCCGCCTTCGGGTCAGCTACCACGTGTTTATTGGTTAGGATTATTCCTTCCGGGCTGACAATAAAACCGGATCCACCACCTATTTTCACCATTCCACGGGAATCTATCTCTTCAGGCGGAATGTTTAAGTGAGGATGACCATACGGCATAAACGGAAGTACTTCCGGAGGAATTTCTTTCTCCAAATCCTCCAAACTTTTGGAAATTACAATTGATACGACCGCGGGCATTACTTTTTTAATCGTTTCTACAATTTGAGATTTCATTGGTTAATTATACCATTCCATTTAATTTCTATAAGTCTGGTACGTGTACCATTCTATTTTATTTATATAAGTCTGGTACTCGTAACAAAAATTACGGAATAATGGTTGGCTTGCGTCGGTGCTTAATAAATTCAAGCACAGTCGGCACTAATGACACTATGATTATCCCTATGATTACTAGGCCGAAATTTTCTTTAATAATCGGAATGTTTCCGAAGAAGTAGCCGGCGAGCGAAAAAGCCATGACCCATAAAATTCCTCCGGCCACATTGTAGGCAAGAAATTTCAGATAATTCATATGACCGATTCCGGCCACAAAAGGAGCAAAGGTGCGGATAATCGGGATAAAGCGGGCAATGACGATGGTCTTTGCCCCATGAATTTCATAGAAATCATAGGCGCGGCGCAAATAATCTTTATTAAAAAATAAACTTTTTTCTTTAGAGAAAACCAGTGGCCCCGCTTTCCGGCCAATCCAATAATTTACGGTGTCGCCCAAAATAGCGGCGGTAGCAAGGAGGAGGATTAGGAGGCCGATATCAATACTTCCCAGCGCGGCAATCGCTCCGGCAGCGAAAAGCAGAGAGTCTCCGGGCAGAAAAGGGGTGGCGACTATACCGGTTTCGAGAAAGATCACCAAGGTTAAGATACCGTAAGTCCAAATACCGTAATTTTGGACGACGGTATTTAGATGCTCGTCGAGGTTCAAGAATAAATCGATTAATTGGCTTAGGATATCCATTGAGGGAATTTTAACATGCATACCAGACTTTATATAATGTAATAGAATGGTACAAATGATAAACTTATTTTATGTTTGGGTTTTGGAAAAAATCAGCAATTGTGGCAGCGGCCCTGGCTTTGGTTCCGTTGGCGGCCAATGCGGCGATTTTACGTAATTTGAAGCAGGGCGATCGGGGAGAAGACGTGCGGGAATTGCAGACAATTTTGAACAAGAGCCCCGACACTCGGGTCGCCTTGATTGGCCCCGGTTCCTCCGGAAACGAAACCGCCTATTTTGGCATCCTGACAAAAGTAGCAGTGATCAAATTCCAGGAAAAGTATGCCGCTGATATTTTGACTCCGGTGGGATTGAAGAGCGGCACCGGGTTTGTTGGCGGGCAGACGAGGATTCTTTTGCTACAACTGGCGGCTGGAAAGACGGCTCCACTGGCGTCTCCTTCGACGAGCCCAGGGCAAGCGACACCCCAGGCCGTAAAGACCCCGCCACCGAAAATTGTTTCTATTTCCCCCGGCGTCGTGACCGCCAGCACCCGCGAGCTTACGATAACTGGCGAAAATTTTACGCCGACCGGTAACGCCGTAGTTGTTTCGAGCGAGCTGCCCGGCGCGTTCATTGATCTTCCGTCCGCTGACGGCAAGGTAATAAAATTTAATTTTCACTTCGCGGCGGCCGATGCTTTGAAAAAGCAATTAGCCCCGATGATCGCTTCCGGTAGATACGCGGCCATTTCGGCATCCTTTACTAAAAATATCCAGGATCGGACCAGCCAGACCGGCAACGCCCAGATACCGGTTCAAGTTGAAGTCCGAAACTCCAACGGGGCGAGCGCGCAATTTCAGATATTAGTTGATCTCACCGAGATTCTTAAAGAAATCGGCCCGCAATATTGATTATGATAAAGATTTTCCAAGCTACATCGATAGTCGGTCTCGGAGTGGCGCTCGCCATGGCGATGGTCTTTTTGCCTATGCATGATTTTTCCCGCGCCCTAGCTCAAACAGCGAGCAGTGAAACTCCCTATGGTGGCCAGAGAGTCTATACGCTTACCTGTGATTGCAGCGGCAATGCATTGCTGTATATTATGGATTATCGAACCAACACTATCTTGACCCTTCTCTATCAAGAGGGGGCTTCTATTCTTTATAGTTATTACAATGTCTACACCAGCACTTACTTGCTGGGCACTTATTCATCCACCGGTAACAGCTGCAAGATATATGTCGGAGAGGATTGCGTGGATATATCTAACGAAGGCCAATTGGGTAGCCAGCCAGGCACCGGAACTTCGCAAAACTAAAACCCGCCAATTGTGCTCGGGACAGGAGTTGAACCTGCACGCCCTTGCGGGCACAAGCACCTCAAGCTTGCGTGTCTGCCGTTTCACCACCCGAGCTTATTTAAATGATATTCTTCTTGCCTATTATAGCGAGTACGGCCCTAATTTTCAAATATTTTCTTCTAAGACTCGTGGCGTGGTTTTTATAATATATCTTTGGCAACAATTTTAAAGATTCCGCTTTCGCATATTTTAGCTGATAGCACACACCCTTTTGGCCACGTCCGGTTACGTGGCCTTTGATATTCAATAATTCGTAAATTCGCTCACGCAGCCAGTTAATGTGTTTTTTGCTTGCCGATACAAACTCGGTATAAAACATAAAACTGGACCTCCATCGGGGATCCCAGTAGGAATAGAATGTTCCGTCGCCATCAAAATGTCCGCGTAAAAAATCAAAAAAGTATTGATTTGGTATTTCTAATGCGCTCATTACCTTCGACTTGTTCGCCATTAGTCCAATTTTTAATAAAAATCTATAGAAATTCACGTCACCAAACTGGATACGAAATGCCTTTTTACCAGTTTGCCCGGACGTTTTTTGTCCGATTTTATTTTTAATTCCTAGGCACCCCTTAAAATTCTCTAGTTGTTCCTTGTCCTTGGAAGTTAGATCAAAGTGCCGGCTATCGGATGATAAATTGCCATCGGTGGTTAAAAGCCCGATTGCGTAGGCAAAGTTGGGCGACCATTCAAGTTTTATTTTGTTTTTCGGTAAGGCCATTTCTTACTATTATACCTCAAGGTAATAGCGTATGCCAATGAGGGGGTAATCAAAAAGACCCCTTTCGGGGTCTTTTTGATTAGGATTTAGTTTCGACGGTTTCTTTCTTGGATTTCGCCGCGGTTTTAGTAGCGGCTTCTTTTTCTCCGCCGGTTCCTAATTTCTGACGAGTCTGACGCTTGGAAAGATCTCGGACATAGTAAATCTTGGAGCGGCTTACTTTTTTAGAGAAGCTGATTATATCCACCTTATCAATACGAGGGGAGTAGATTGGAAAGATTTTTTCTACGCCTATTCCGGCAACAGTCGAGCGGACGGTAAAGGTGGCGCCCGGTTCAGAGCCATGTTTACGAGCCAAGACTAAGCCTTCAAAGCGGCTAACGCGGTCTTTGTCGCCTTCTTTTACCTTTTCCCAAACCCGGACAGTTGAGCCGGCTTTTATTTTACTTAATGTTTCTTTGGAAATCATATCCCGTCTATTATAGACTAATTGAAGATAAGATGCAAATACTGGTGGATGCGCGGCTATTGTCGCGAGGTGGAAATTCGGGAGTGGAGGAATATACTCGCGGTTTATTGAGCGAGCTTTTTCAGCAGGGCCAAAGCGACACTTTCACTCTATTTTATAACGGACTAAATAAGGTTGCGCTGGAATCCCAGCTTCCGATAGCCGGTCGCAGTAATGTGCGGGTTCTAGATTTGAAGATTCCTAATAAGATATTTGATTTTTCTTCTCGGTTTTTGAATCGCCCTTTTATTAATCGACTTTCTAAGGCCGACTTAATTTTCAGCCCGCATTTCAATAATTTGGCTTGGCAGGGAGTGCCACGCATAGTTACGATTCCCGATCTTTCTTTTATTCACCACCCGCAATTTTTTTCCTGGCGGCATCGTTTCTGGAATTGGCTGCAGAATGTTAAACGTCAGGCGCAATTATCGGATAAAATCGTCACTGTTTCCGAATTTACAAAGAGCGATATCGTGGATTTGTTAGGAGTTGCCCCGGAAAAGGTAAGTGTAATTTATCCGGGAATTTCCAAGATTTTCCGGCCAATGACGGAGAGTAGGCCCGGCCGGCCATATATTTTGTATTTGGGAACCATCGAACCGCGCAAAAATATTGCTTTGCTGATCAGGGCTTTCAATGTTTTGAAGCAGGAGCCCCACTTTAAGGATTGGCAGTTGATAATCGCCGGCAGGTTGGGTTGGCTTTATGATCAAGTGTTACGGGAGGCAAAGAATTCTCCGTTCTCCGAGGATATAATTTTTCGCGGAGCCGTCGAAAGCCAAGAGCGGGTTTCGTTGTATAATTTAGCTAGGGTGTTCGTTTACCCTTCTTTTTTTGAGGGCTTCGGATTTCCACCGTTGGAGGCGCAGGCTGTCGGGTGTCCGGTGATTGTTTCTGATAGAACTTCTCTGCCGGAGGTTCTGGGCGCGACCGCGCTGTATGTTAATCCTTGGAAAGTGATGGATTTAGTTGATTCAATCAAACGACTAGATCAGGACGATAGCCTGCGATCCAAAATGATTACGGGGGGCATCGAAAATTCAGGGAAATTTGATTGGAAAAATTCTGCCGAGCAAACACTCAAGCTATTCCATGCCCGGTAGCCACAACTGCGACTGCGCTTCGCGCGTCTGTTAAAAATTATGACTATGAATTATTTTCAAAAATTGAATAAAATCTCCAGTTGTCGGATTGGAGAATGGTTATGGTCGCAGTTGTGGCACCGGGCATGAAATACATTGATATTCGCCCGCCAAAGCCTCGTCGGCGCCGGCCTACGGTTTATAAAGTGCCGGTTGATTTGCCGTATATACCAATCGCCAGAAGAGAACCTTCTGAAGAGCGACGGCCAAATTTAAAAGTTCCCCTTATCGGTACTTTAGCCGTGTTCTTGTCGGTGATAGTTTTTTTTGGGTTCAATCTGATGAAATTCAAAGAGCAGGCAGAGCAAACCGGCCCGGTAGTTTACAACAATTTCAAAGCCGGTGCGGCGGCGCTTTTCAATTTTGATCTTGGTTTAGCGAAAGAATCTTTTCAAAAAGCATCCGATGATCTGGCAATGTTGAATGAGAAGACGCCGTTGAATACCGCGCCGGCGGTTTTGAATACTTTTTTGAAGATTAGCCAGACTTCGGTTGCTCTCAGCGCCGACCTCGAGGATCTGAAGAAAAACGGCTTGGCTTTCATCATCAATAAACAGGGAGCCTTTTTGATAAAGAAATTGCATCATATTCAGGAATTGGTCGGGGAGATCGGAAAATTAGGCGACAAGCTGAAAAGCCAAGCGGCTAATCTTGGCTATAAGAGCGATGAAGAGTTCGCCGGACTGAATACTAAATTGGGCGAGGCTGATCAATTCTTGTCGGCATTTTTGAAATGGTTGGAGGCGCCGAAGAAGCAGCGTCTGGTGGTGTTGTTTCAGAATCCTTCGGAGATCCGCCCATCGGGGGGGTTTATCGGTAGTTACGCCATCGCCACCTTATTTCAGGGAAATCTTTTGGAACTAGAGACCCGCGACATCTATGATCCTGATGGCCAGTTGGATTTGAAGATTATTCCGCCGAAGGCATTACAGGGGGTAACGGATAAGTGGGGGGCGAGAGATTCCAATTGGTTTTTTGATTTCCCGATGTCGGCCAGAAAGGTGTTGGAATTTTTGGAAGCTTCAAAGATTTATAGCGAGCAGGGGATTCGTTTCAGTGGGGCGGTGGCGATTAATGTGGATGTGATGCAAGACTTAATTACCATTGTTGGGCCGTTTGAGTTGCCGGAATATGGCTTAACCATAAGCGACGATAATTTTTTAAAGGAGGTACAGCGGGAAGTAGAGTCTGGTAAAGATAAAGAAAAGGGCGAGCCGAAAAAAATTATCAAAACTTTGGCGCCGATGATTTTTATGGAAATTGCGAAATTAAGCGAAGCGCAAAAAGAGGATTTACTGAAAAAAATGGCGACGCGGCTGAAAAATAAAGATTTGATGGTGTATTTCAAAGACCCCGCGATTCAGCGGTACACTAAAGAACTGGGAATCGGTGGAGAAGTCATGGCTTTGCCGGAAGAGTTTACAGGAGAATACTTGGCGGTAGTGAACGCGAATATTGCGGGGGGTAAGAGCGATGCCTTAATCGAACAAGTGATTAAGTTTTCAAGCATTATTGATGAAGACGGCGACGCAAAGAATAATTTAACAGTGACTAGAAAGCACAATGGCGCCAATGAGAAAGATTGGTGGTACAAGGCCACTAATAAGAATTATCTACAGGCCTATGTTACTTCCGGGTCTATTTTAAAAAAGACTACCGGCGCTACTCCGCGGACCGTTGTGCCGGCCGTTGATTATGTAAAACAAGGATACGCCAAAGACCAGGACTTGGTGGCGTTAGAGAGTGGCGACTCTTTGGGCAGGGAAGTGTTGGCTAGTTGGTTGAATGTGAAGGCTGGAGATTCGGGTAAATTGTCTTTTGATTATCAGCGTTTGGGAGTGGTGGATTTGTCTAAAACTTCCCTCTATCAATTTATTTTTGAAAAGCAATCCGGAGTCGGTGGAAGATTAGAAGTTAATTTACGAGCGCCGGAGGGTTTTCAGTGGCGGGAGAGTGGCGCTCGGGATTTTCAATATTCTAGCGACGATCTACCGGCGAGAATTGTTTTAGATCTAAATCTGGAGGCCGCTTTGCGCTAAAGTGCATCTTTTTTCCGTTTGGCATGGTGAGCTCCAGCGATTCTGCATGTAAAAATTGTCGCTTAATAAATTTCGGCGCTTTTCTTGTGGTGTATACGGCATCGCCCACAATTGGGTGACCGATAGACGCGAGGTGAACTCTGATTTGGTGAGTTCGGCCGGTTTTTGGCTCTGCTTCAACAAGAGTAAACAGCTCGTGCTCTCCGGGAAGGGAATAAACTCCGAGTACCCGATAGATGGTAATGGCGTCTTTAATCATTGCCGTTCCTTTTGTGCGGGTGGTGCGTTTTAACGTGCCGGATTTTAATCCGAGTGGGCGGTCAATGATCCCTGATGGTTTTTTAATTTCGCCCCAAACCATTGCTTGGTACACCTTTTTGATTTCGTGGTTCTGGAAGAGTTTTTTCAGATATTCAAAGGTTTTTTGGTTACGGGCAACCACCATCACTCCGGATGTGTCTTGGTCCAGTCGGTGCACGATTCCCGGCCGATTTTCCGGATCATCGCCAACTTTTTTAACTTCCGGATATTTTTTCACCAGCCATTTAACCAGCGAATTTTCGTCGGCGAATTTTTTAATCGGATGCACCAAAAGACCGGCGGGCTTATTGAGCACCACCAGATTCTTGTCCTTGTAGATAATTTTTGGTTGGCGGGTCATTAGGAGATTTTATTATCTGTGCGCCCTGGAGGGATCGAACCTCCGACCTTTTCAATGTCAATGAAACGCTCTACCACTGAGCTAAGGGCGCAATAATTTTCGGAGGACTGTGCGTGTGGAAGGAATCGAACCTTCGACCTCTGTCTTATCAGGACAGCGTTCTACCACTGAACTACACACGCATAATGTAGCGCGTATTCGATACTTTATCAGATGATTTGCCGATTTTCAAATCGATTATTGGGCCTTTTGGATTTTCTGGAATCCCTCCAAGTCGAAGGTGGCAATCTCGGGAGTCTTGCGAATGTCGGCTCCGGAAATGGCTGAGAGATTTTGCAACAGGAAGTTCAGGAGATAAATCACATAAATCATCAGCGCCAAAGCGATTGTGATACCCGCAACATATAATATAGCCGCGTTCTTTTTCATTTTATTGGAAAAATACCTGACCTTCGGCAATAATGTTGAAATTATCGCCACCCGACTGGCGAGTCATATCAACGGAATTAAATTTAATGTATAACTGGCCTTTTTCTACATCCTTGAGGAATTTGGACCAATTTGCGTAAGTGGCGAGTCCCGTCAGAGAGAATTTAATAAATCCGGGAGTGTCGGCGGTGCTGGAAGTTTCGCCTCCGAAATCAAAACTTAATTCGGCGCCATTTTTTTGGGCCAAGTCGGTCATTTCCCGGCCGAAGTTGATTAGCTTGTCCTTGGAGGGGAGGACGACGTCCAGTTTTTTGGTGAGTGGGGCGGCCTTATCGGCGTCGTTTTTCAAGGTTGCCAGCGATTCGGTGGCTCGAGTACGCAGCGCCAGTTCATTGCGTAATTCAGTGATATTGGTTGAATTTTTTCCCACATGCCAGGCTAAAAATTGCACCACTCCCACCGCGAGAATTGTTAATCCCAAGCTTATGCCCAGTTGAATCCAGAGTTGCTTTTTAAAAAGGTCCATACAATAGTAGTATAACACTCTATGGATTCAGCCGATTTGTTATCCGAAAAGAAGTTTTATAACGCGCTTTGTGTCGCCAATCACGGAGACATTTTTGATATGAAAAAAATCCGAACCGCCTTTTCTTCTTGGGCCGAGGCCTGGGCTAAAGGAGGGAGCGGGCGGAATATTGATCCGGAAGCCGAATGGGAAAAACTTTCAGAACTGGGTATCAGTCTGTCTCTTCGCGGCGATAAGGATTTTCCGGTTCTTTTGAGTGAGGCAACTGACGCCCCATTCGCCATTTATTATAAAGGCATTATTCCGAAGGACGGGCGAAGCGTTTCAATCGTCGGCACTCGCAGGGCAACTATGATCGCCAAAAGCGCCGCTAAAGACTTTGCGAGCCAGCTGGTCAAATCCGGCGTGGCAGTGATTAGCGGTTTAGCGATGGGCATTGATACTGCCGCTCACGAAGGGGCGCTCGCCGCAGGTGGGAAAGCAATTGCTGTCTTGGCCAATTCTTTGGACTCGGTATATCCACGGCAGAATGAAAACTTAGCAAGACGAATTTTAGAAACCGGAGGCGCGCTGATTAGTGAGTATCCTTTAGGATCGGAAACTTTTCCGGTTAGATTTTTAGAGCGTAATCGGATTGTCAGTGGATTGTCTCCGGCGACTCTTGTGATTGAGGCTCCGGAAGATTCCGGTTCTCTGGTGACGGCGAATTTAGCCTTAGAGCAGAACCGGGAAGTTTTTGTGGTGCCGGGGCCGGTGAGCCATGAAAATTATCAAGGCTCGCATAAGTTAATTCGCGCGGGAGCGCGATTGGTAACCTCGGCTGCCGAGATTTTGGAGGATTTAGGTTGGCAGGATGAGGCGTCTCAAACCGCTTCGCTCTTGGAGCTTCCCATAGCTAAATTGGCTGCCGGGGAGAAAGTAGTCTTTAACGCCCTACGGAGCGCCGGCGAGGCTCTTCAAGTTGACAGAATACAAGAAATAACCAGAATGAGTGTTCTGGAAGTCAGCCGTAATCTGACTTTTTTGCAGATAAAAGGTTTAATTAAAGAAGATGCTGGGCGTTACACAGTTTAATTTTATGCAACTTGTAATTGTAGAATCACCAACAAAAGCCAAAACAATTTCCAAATTTTTGGGAAAGAAGTATAAAGTCGAGTCATCCTACGGCCACATTCGCGACCTTCCAAGGAGTACGCTTGGTATTGATGTAGAGAATAATTTTGAACCGAAATATATTGTTCCGGTGAAGGCGAAGAAGGTGGTAAAGCAGCTGAAGTTGGACGTAAAGAAGTGTGACGAAGTAATTCTGGCAACTGATCAAGACCGTGAAGGGGAGGCAATCGCTTGGCATTTAGCGCAGGCTTTGGGTTTGGAGAAATTTAAGAGAATCGTTTTTCATGAAATCACTAAGACCGCAATTGAGCACGCGCTGACCGAATCGCGCGAGTTGGATATGAATATGGTGGACGCCCAACAGGCGCGTCGTATTTTGGATCGCTTAGTTGGCTACAAGCTTTCGCCGTTTTTGTGGAAAAAGGTGACTCGCGGGCTTTCTGCGGGCCGCGTGCAGTCGGTAGCGGTGCGACTGATTGTGGAGAGAGAAAATGAGATTCGGGCTTTTAAGCCGGAAGAATATTGGACGATTGTCGCGGAACTCCTTAAGGGATCCGACATGATTGAGTTCTCGCTGAATAAGATAAATGGGGAGGGCGTGGATAAGTTGGGCATTAAGGGAAAAGAGGCGGCTGATGAAATCGTCGCTAATCTTCAAAAATCCGAATTCGTTGTTTCTTCCGTAGAGAAAAAAGAGGCAAATAAAAATCCACTCCCGCCATTTACTACCAGTACGTTGCAGCAGACCGCTGCAACTCGTTTGGGTTTTTCATCTAAGAAAACCATGGTAATCGCCCAGCATTTATATGAAAACGGCCACATTACTTATATGCGTACCGATTCGGTAAATTTATCAAAAGAGTCCGTAGGCGCGGCTAAAGATTGGCTCACTAGGGAACTGGGGGAGAATTATTCTTTGCCTGAACCGAGAACCTTTAAAGCGTCTTCCAAGCTCGCGCAGGAGGCTCATGAGGCCGTTCGCCCGACCAATATTTCTGCCACGCCCGATTTAATTGAGCTGGCCGACGAAGGAGAAAAGAAGCTTTATCGGTTGATTTGGCAGCGGTTTGTAGCCTGCCAAATGCCACAGGCAAGAGTAGCTTTAACGACGATTGATGTAGAGGCGGGCGCATATTCATTGAGAACTAACGGGCAGATGATTGTTTTTGATGGATTTTTGAAAATCTGGCCGCAGAAATTTTCCGAAAAAGATTTACCGGAACTGACGAAGGGCGACAAGTTGAATCTTCAGGCGATTAAGCCCGACCAACACTTTACTGAGCCACCTGCGCGCTTTACTGAAGCATCGTTGATTAAAATTTTGGAAGAATATGGCATTGGCCGGCCGTCTACTTATGCGCCTACGATTTCCGTGATTCAGGTGCGTAACTATGTCAGAAAAGAAACTGGAAAGTTTTTTCCGACCGAGACGGGTGAATTAGTGAATAAAGTTTTGACGGAGCACTTCCCTCAAATTGTAGACATTAGTTTTACCGCGAAAATGGAAGAACAACTCGACCAAATTGCTGATGGAAAAGAAAAATGGCAGCAGGTTATCGGTGATTTTTATGGGCCTTTTGAAAAAAATCTGGAAGCGAAGTACAACGAGGTGAATAAAAAAGATCTTGTGCAGGAGGAAATGACTGAAGAGAAGTGTGAAAAATGTGGAAAGTTGATGATGATTAAATACGGCCGGTTCGGAAAGTTTATGGCTTGCTCCGGTTTTCCGGATTGTAAAACCACCAAAGCTCTCCCGAAAGATGCTCCTAAAATGATTGGAATGAAATGCCCGAAGTGTTTGGAGGGAGATGTAGTCGTAAAAAAGGTAAATAAGGGGCGAGCCCGCGGAAAGATTTTTTGGGGCTGCAATAAATATCCAAAGTGTGACTTTGCCAGCTGGACTGACCCGCTCAATCCTCCGGTAGAAGGGGAGCAACCGGCAGCTGCCGCTCCAGCCGAAGCTTCGGCTAAGGAAGGCAAAGAGCAGGACGAAGATGACGCTCCTCAAGAAGACGAAGAAAAAAGCCCCGAATCTTAAGATTCGGGGCTTATGGGTTTAGGGTTTTGGCCCAAGCAAAGCCTTTTTTCAGAATTTCTTTTGAATCACTGAACATTGCGATAATTGCCCGGTTCAACACGCCGGAGTCTCTTTTGTAGTTAGCTTTCAGGTCTTGGATAAGGGGAAGTTGTTTCTCTGTGACTTTAATCGGTCCTCCGGTGGCGGCGTTGAGGCGTAGAGTTTTTAGGCTATCTACTGGGAAGTGAACTGCCCAGGCAGACGTATTGCCTCCCGTCACGCTCGGATTTTCTAGATGAATAATTCTTTTACCTTCATTGCGGGCTATAAAGAAATCCGCCAGCCAGACCCATCCAGCCTCTTCGCCGATTTCCCGACGCAGGGCTTCTTCATAAGTCTCCTCATCTTTCACGCCACCCCAAACTGTCAGTTGAGAGCCGCCTGGATAAGATTCGGGTATCAGGTTTTCATCATTGATTTCACCGCGTTTTTGCAGAATTGCCACCAGACCGTCCGGCGGAAGGTGCATAAACACGATTAGTCCGACCGAGCGTTTTTCGGGCATGAGGTTCTCCCTCTTGTGAGCGTTATCAAAAAACCGCAATTATTTTCGCACGGAAATAAAAAAACCGCCATAGGCGGTTAGTAATCAGTCGTCCTACAAAGATGAGCGGGAGTTTTTAAGTTGCGGCCCATCTGCCAGAGGGCGTTATCTAGGGCGAGCATCGAAACGGGTTTTTTGCCGCAGCCGATCAGATGTGTATTCAGGAAAGCGAGAAGATTTTTTACTGCCGAAATGGTCGCCATCCTGATCTCCCGGACCTCTTCACTTTTGGCGGGTAATTCTTCCTGCCGGTCGATCCTCGCGGCCAGCTTTTGAGAGTAGATGATCGCTCCGCGAGACCGTAGCGCGTTGGGAATCGCCGAATCGGCGATTGGTCCCAGCAGGTTTCCATCTACGAGGGACTTCAGATCTTGCGGAGCCGACAATGCCCTTCCTTGATAAATCATCAGCCAGAGCTGTGCGCGTTTGGCAAAACGTAACGGGTATCTTCCTAGTTCGTCTTCGTGATAAGAGCAATCTAGCCCGAAGCTTTTGGGAAAGTTTAGTTCGATGAGATCCACAATCCCTATGCGTGATTCATTTCCAAAAGCGCGATAACCCCCTTCTTGGAAAAGGCTTTGCCATTCGGAATTAAATACTCTTTCCAGCGCTTCCGCTGTTTCCAGCAGATAAATTCCCCGATAGCCGATTAGCGGCATTGGGCAGTGTCCTTGGAAAAATCGATTGATGCCGTTTTTTGATCGGATGATGTTCATCATCGCTTCGGTTTCGATGGGTCGTTCGCCGAAATGCCGATAGAAGCACCGGCACATTGCTTGCGAGCCGTAGTAGACTCCGGTTTCATCAACAACTTTGAAACGCAAATGCGGCGCGTGCGGATCGGTAAAGGTAAAATTGACTGCGCAGATGTAAGGAAGATAGGAGGCAAGTGCCAAGCTATCTTTCGGTAATACTCCGGGCATCTGCCAGTCAGGAATCGCTAGCCGAAGTTCGCTAATGGACAACGCCAATATCTTGAGTTGATTTTCATCGATTCTGACGTGTTTGCCATGGCAAACTTGGAAAAACTCATTTTCCCACAACTCGGTAATTGCTCTGGTTCTGGGATTGAGTTTCGGAGCAATCTCCTGATTTGACTGTTCAGGACTCATCTGGCCTCCTTTGTTACTCATTGAAAAACAGCTTGCTAGATAATACTCTGAAAGCGTGCCAAGTGTCAAAGATTTTATAAATAAGGATAGATATGGCCTAGTTAGCCGAGCTTATGGGTTTTCTAAGTTTGCCCATTCGGGCCAGAAAAGAAAAAATGGCGAACCGTATTTTTCTCACTGTCTGGCGGCCGCGGAGTCTATCGCCGAGTGGGGATTGGATGAGGCGACGGTTGCCGCTGCTTTGTTGCACGACGTAGTGGAAGACACCAATCATTCTCTGGATGAACTTAAGGAAAAATTTGGAGAAGAGGTGGCGTTTTTGGTGGACGGCGTCACGAAGATAGGCAAAGTGCGGTATCGGGGCATTGAGGCGAAGGTGGAAAATTTGCGGAAATTTATTTTATATTTAAGCCAAGACATACGCGTGATTTTGGTGAAGTTGGCGGACCGACTGCATAATATGAAAACTTTGTACGCCGTTCACGCTTTGAAGCAGAAACGGATTGCGCTCGAAACAATGGAGATTTACGCCCCACTCGCATACCGGCTGGGAATGCAGAGATTAAGCGGCGAGTTGGAAGATTTGGCTTTTCCTTATCTCTATCCGCAGGAATATAAATGGCTCATAGAAAATGTGAAAGAGCGCTTCGAAGAGCGGGAGCGTTATTCGCAACGCGTAAAGCCGGTTATTGAATCGGAGCTGAAGAAAAATAATGTCGGTACGATTTTAGTGGATTCGCGGGCGAAGCGATATACGAGTTTGTATAAAAAACTTCTTCGCTACGATATGAACGTGGAAAGCATCTATGACTTGGTGGCGATGCGTATCATCGTAAAAAGTTTGGAGGATTGCTACGCGGCGCTCGGAGTAGTTCATAAGATGTGGCCACCAGTCCCGCATCGATTTAAGGACTACATTGCCCTTCCGAAAGGTAATGGTTATCGTAGTTTACACACCACAGTTTTCGGACCGGAAAATAAAATCACCGAGATTCAAATAAAAACCGAACAGATGCACGCTGAGGCCGAGAACGGTATCGCGGCGCACTTTGCATACCAGCAAACAAAGAGCACTAAGGCTTACTTGGAAAGAAATGCTTCCGTGGCCGATAAAAAAGAGCTTTCTTGGATTAAGCAGTTGCGTAGCTGGCAGCAGGACTTCACCAATCCGGAGGAGTTCGTGCAGTCTTTGAAAATTGATTTTTTCCAAGACAGAATTTTAACTCTCACTCCGAAAGGGGAGGTGATTGATTTACCGGTAGGCGCCACTCCGATTGATTTTGCTTACCAAATTCACACGGAAGTCGGCAATCATTGCGCCGGCGCGAAAGTGAATGGGAAGATTGCCGTTTTGGATCACAAATTAAAATCAGGCGATATCGTGGAAATTATTATTCAAAAAAATAAGCGCCCATCGGAATCTTGGTTAGAGTTCGCGCACACCGGCTCAGCGCGTAATCATATCCGGGCCGGTTTGCGGCACAATGTCGGCAATCTGGATAAAAAAGAACCGCAGGCCACCGAATTAAAATTGACCGTTAAAGACCGGGAGGGTTTACTTGGCGACATTTCTGAAATGATTACCCGTTCGCATGTCCGCATTCAGTCGGTCAATGCAAAAATGCCGGTCGTGAAAATAAGCTGTGAGGTAATGACGAAAGATAAAGCCGAGAAATTGTTGGAGAAGATTAAAAAACTGAAGGAGGTGAAGGCGGCAGACTTTCGTCTAATTTAGGAGCGTTGGTTAGCCGAGCCACAATTCCGTGCAGTTCCTCGGGTGAGTAAAAAGTAATAATTAATTTTCCGGTTTCTCCGGAGCGATCAACTTTTACAGGGGTGCCTAGTGCGGACTCCAATTCTCTTTGTAGTGTTTCAGTTTCGGGATCTATAGAAAGGGGAGCGGGAAGTATCCCGTCCATCGTCGGTGATTCCACGCGCTTGATTCTTTGAATGCGAGATTTTAATTCGCGTACACTCAAATTACTGCGCAATAAATCTTCCATCAGCATTTGTTGTTGCCCTGGATCATCTACGGTCAGCAATAATCTGCCCTGGCTTTCGCTTATCTGATTTCTGGAAATAGCATCTTGAACTGCAGTCGGCAGGCCGAGTAGGCGCATAGTGTTAGCAATTACTTCTCGGCTTTTTCCAATGCGGGCGGCGATTTCACGCTGGGTCATCGCGAACTCATCTTGCAATCGGGAATAGGCGCGGGCAGATTCAATCGGATTTAAATCGGCGCGTTGCACGTTTTCCAAAACCGCCAGCTCTAAGCGTTCCTTCTCTAGGGTGACGCTGCGGATGATGGCGGGGATTCTTTCCAAACCGAGCATGCGTGAGGCTTGCCATCTTCGCTCGCCGGCGATGAGTTGATAGGCTACCTCCGTGCCGAGCTCGCTCTCCGTTTCAACTTTCGTGACGGTAATCGGCTGGAGAATGCCGAACTCGCGAATGGAATTTGCGAGGTTTTTTAATTCTTCAGGATCAAAATTTCTCCGCGGCTGCTGCGGGTTAGGGGAGATTTTGTCTACCTCTATAAGAAAGACCGGTCCTTGAATCGGGGGATTGTCCATGGAGTAATCGCTAATATACGAATTTAAAATTAAATAATGCGAATGTTCGACAATTTAATCTTAACACAAAGTGCTCGGGGAGAGACTTTCGCTTCGTTTTTAGGCTGCCGCCTAAAACTCGCCGAACTACTTTCGTAGCACCCCGACCCCCGCTTAAGAAACCAAAGGTTTCTTACCCTTCGGATCTTCCTGGACGGGGTGCTACTCGTTCGAGTCTCAGGCACAAAATAAATCAGCCCGTTTGGGCTGTTTCATTTTGTGCTCGGGGAGAGACTCGAACTCTCATGATGTTGCCATCGGTGGATTTTGAGTCCACTGCGTCTGCCATTCCGCCACCCGAGCAATGATAGCCTTCTGCCTAGAAAACCTTCTACTGCAATTCCCATATTTGGGCTGTGGCTAGGGAAAAATTATTCACAATATGCTTATATTGCTCAAATTTTTCCTACGCCTCGCTCTCAAATATGTGAATCTCGTAACGAAGTTTACTAGGCAGAAGGCTATTGGTCATTTTTCCTTGTTTTAGGCTCCTTGTCTAGTGCTATTGACAAGACGGTTGCAATGTGCTAAAATAGGCTCACATAAGAGGGGCTCGGTTAAGAGTCCTTTTTATTTAACCCTATGACTAATTTCTATCAAAAGATGGCAAACGGAGCCCTTTCATTGGCTCTTTTGGGCAACATTTCGTCTTTCGCGCCCGTATTTCCAGTAGCGTCTTTTGACGCTTCTGTGATTCCGGAAAGCGTGGAATTGACGGCTGTGTCGGCCAAGACTCCAATGGAAGAGGGAATTAAGCGTATGCAATTGCATATCACTGCCTATTCTTCTACTCCCGACCAAACTGACGACTCCCCGTTTATTACGGCGGCCAATACTCATGTGCGGGACGGTATCGTGGCGACCAATGCGTTGCCTATGTACACTCGCGTGAAGATTCCGGAATTGTTCGGTGAAAAGGTTTTCGTAGTTGAAGACCGCATGAACCGCCGTTTTCAGGACCGTATGGATATCTGGATGCCCGACCGAGCCCCTGCTTTGAAGTTCGGCATTAAGACTGCGGAGGTCGTTGTATTGAACTAGAGCGTCCCCCGTCCGCCAACTGGCGGAGGGGACGTTTTAGTATAATTAAAAGATATGAAAAATATTAAAATCGCCTTGTGGAGTTTGCGGATAGGTATCGCCTTTACGTTCCTTTATGCTGCGGTTGATTCATTCATCAATCCGGATATGTGGATTGGATTCTTGCCGCCGATGATGCAGGCAATCGTGCCGGGAGAAATTTTACTGCCGATATTTTCGGTGTACGAAATAGTTTTGGGTTTATGGCTCTTGTCGGGATGGAAATCTTTTTACCCCGCTTTGTTGTCGGGCGCGACAATGATCGGAATTATTGTCTCGAGTCCTAGCCAATTCATCATTACTTTCCGTGATGTAGCGATCTTAGGCGCCGCCGTAGCTTTAGCGGCGTTGAGTAAGGAAGAGTAGGTGGGCCTGCCCCGTGAGAGCGGAGCGATTTTACGGGGTTGAAAATTAGCTGTTTTTGAGTAATATTGTGCTAGTGGCGCGGTAGCCAATTGGGAAGGCTGCGGTCTGCAAAACCGCTATGAGCGGGTTCGATTCCCGCCCGCGCCTCATATATTGACAAAAGAATGCCCGGGTGGCGAAATGGCAGACGCAGAGGACTTAAGATCCTCCGCCCGCAAGGGCTTGTGGGTTCGAGTCCCACCCCGGGCACAAATTCAAAAGACGGACATTGTCCGTCTTTTGAATTTCATGCTGGATTCGAACTACGCAGTAATTATTCTGGGGTTTTTTGATCTCCGCTTTCCATTAATTTCTTTTCAATCCTCGCCGCGTAATCCTGCCCATAATCAATTTCAAAAAATATTTGCGGCATCGGGCGGATGTTCATCTGCTTCATTAGTAAATGCTGAAGCTGGCCGCGTTTTTCGTCCAGAGCCTTTTTTACTTCCTTAGATTTCTCGGTCGGGTAGACACTTACTTTCACCACTGCCCGTAAAAGATCTCCGTCTACATTCGCCTCGGTGATTGTGGCCAACGCCCCCTCTACTTCAATCTCTTTCAAGATTAATTTCCCCAACTCCGCCATTATCAGGCCACTAACTCTTTCTGGTCTGTGATTCATAGTTTAGTAAGCTACTAAAATGTCGCCAACTTTAATTTCTTTTTCGCAGTCAAATATCAAACCGCACTCCAGCCCCATTTCCACTGTTTTTGCGTCCCGTTTTCCCTGTTGAAGATTTACGATTTTTCCAGTTCCTAAAATTTCTTTGTTGCGATCTACTTCTAAAACGGCGTTGTTGATGATTTGCCCTTCGGTGACTTTTCCGCCGATGACCTGCTTAGTTCCTTTTTTGCTGAAGAGGGCGAGAATTTCTAATTTTCCTTTCGCGGCTTTTCGGGCTAGGGAGAACAAAGTTTCTTCAATGGCTTTGGTTAGGTCGTAGATAATTTCGGATTCCACAATTTTAATTCCATTAGCTCGGGCCATTGTGGCGGCGGCGGGGATGGTGCGGGTCCGAAAGCCGATGATGATGGATTTCGTGGAAAGCGCATGCTTAACATCGCCATCGGTGATGTCACCCACGCCTTCGCTGATAATTTCGATTCGCTGGTCGGCTTTAAGCGGAAGGTTTTTTATGATTTCCGACAGGGCTTCCAGTGAACCGGAAACGTCGGCTTTCAAAACTAGCTGAATGTTGCCCTCTGCCTCTCTCTTGGTTTGCGCGATTTTTGGCCCAGCCGCTACTGCCTTCGTTGCCGCCACTTCTTGATGAGCGCCGGCGTAGAATTCGGTGCCAGCGGGAGGCAGGGTTTCAAAACCCACTACAATAGCGGGAGCGGAAGGTTCTAGAGAATCAACTTTTTCCCCGAGGAAATTTTCCATCATCCGAATTTTTCCGGTGTGTTTTCCCGCGGAAATTTCATCGCCCATTTTCAGCGTGCCGTCTTTGACGATTAACGTGGCCATAATTCCGCGGCGGCGATCCAATTTAGATTCCAATACCAATCCTTTGGCAGGGGAGACGGGGTCGTATTCCAAAGTTTCCATATCAGAAGCCAAAAGAATCAGATCCAGCAGGTCGTCCACCCCTTCGCCGGTTTTCGCCGAAATTGGCTGGTTACTCACATCGCCTCCGTAGCCTTCCATTAATACGCCGGCCTGCATCAGGTCATTTTTAACTTTCTCGGTTTCGGCAACTTTATCAATTTTGTTGATTGCGACAATCATTGGAGTCTTGGACTCCTGAATTATCTTGATTGCGGCTTTTGTTTGCGGCTGAACGCTGTCATCAGTTGCGACTACGAGAATGGCCACATCGGCGATTTTGGCGCCGCGGGTTTTCATCTGGGAAAAAGCCTCATGGCCGGGAGTATCAATGAAGGTAATTTTCCTACCTCCATGCACAATTTCATAAGCGCCAACGGATTGGGTAATACCACCGGCCTCTTTGGCGGCGACATTAGCTTTGCGGATATAGTCCAACAGCGTGGTCTTGCCGTGGTCTACGCTTCCCATTATTACGACAATTGGCGGGCGCTTATTCATATTGAGCAAATTATGTCAGAAAAACCCGATTTTCGCAATTAATAATGTGCGACACGTTATAATGAGTATATGACCAAGATAGAGGAACTTTTGAAGGATTACTTAGATTATCTGGAAATTGAGAAAAACCGCTCACCGAAAACGAGGCAGAATTACGAGCGGTATCTTAAGGCGTTCTTTGTTTCTGAAGGTGTTAAATCCGTTGGCGATCTTACTTTGGAAAATATAAAAAATTTCCGTCTAGCTCTGGCCCGCAAAGAAGGACTGAAGAAAGTTACGCAAAATTATTATGTAATTGCGATTCGCAACTTTTTAAAATATCTGATCAAAAAAGATATTGATGTAGTGGCGCCGGATAAAATTGAGCTTCCGAAAGTTCCTTCACGCCAAATTGAATTGGTGGAAGTAGAGGAGTTGGATAGATTGTTGGCGAGTCCAAAACTGGATAGCTTGCGTGGCTTACGCGATAAAGCAATTCTGGAAGTATTATTTTCCACTGGTCTGCGTTTGGCGGAGCTCTGCAAATTGGATAGATATTTAAATTTTGACCGCGGCGAAGTAACAGTGCGGGGCAAGGGGGAGAAGTTGCGACTAGTGTTCGTCTCTGAAGCCGCTCAGCAGGCGATTAAAAATTATTTAGCGAAACGACCCGACACCGACAATAAACTTTTCATCAGCTTAGATAAAAAGGGGAAGGTAATCGGGCCGATTACGCCGCGCTCGGTGCAGAGGATGGTCAGTTTTTATTCCCGCAAAGCCGGCATCACCACCAAGCTGACCCCGCACGGCTTGCGCCATCTTTTCGCCACTGATCTTTTACGCAACGGCGCCGATATCCGTTCCGTCCAAGAATTGCTCGGCCACTCCAGTATTTCCACTACCCAGATCTATACCCACGTCACCAACAAGCATCTGAAAGAGATTCATAAGACTTTCCACGACCAGAAGAAGAAATAGGGTTGAGCTAAAATGTTAGAATAAATAAATAACTAATGACTAACAACTTACGACTTACTACTAAAACCAAAATCGCGATTTTGTCGTCGGTCGTTTGTTGTTTGTCGTTGGTCACGCCCCTGGCGCAGGCGCAAGGCCTTAGCTCGCAAGTATTGTCTCTTTCCATAGTTAATCCGAGCGGGCCAATCTCACAGGTGAGAGTGGTATTTAATATTCCATCGGGTTTTGCGCCGGTTGATTTGGGCCCGCAGGCAATCTGGGATTCGGTTAATAAGCAGATTACGGTTAATTTGGGAGTGTTTATTCCCGGAGAGACTAAACCTGTGAACATTACTTTATCTGCGCCGCCGGGAGTTTATACAATCACCGGTAAGACTTACGGTTTCTGGGACGACGTAGCTCAGCCTTTTGAAACAGCTATTAAGCCAATCGTGTTGGTTTTCCAAGCGCCTTCTTCCAGCTTGAGTACTCTACCGAAGCAAGTTGAGCAGATTCCCGCGGGGTCGCGCGCTGGAACTTTTCTGGAGGACTTGGCTCAGCAATTGAAACCAAATGAAGAAGTAATTCAGGTGGCGGAAACCATCAGCTTGCCGGTGGCGGTCGGTCTAGGTGGGTTGGGCGTAGTTTCATTGTTTGCTTCGGCTTATACCTCCAGCGCATCTTTTGCCGCTGCGCTTTCCCGAATTGCCAGCTATATTGGATTTGGTTTATTCCGCCTGAAAAAAAGAAAGCCGTGGGGCAGAGTAGTCAATCATCTTACCGGCAAGCCGCTACAGGGGGCGTTTGTGAAAATTTTGGATGTGGCGTTTAAAAAAGTGAAAGAGACACAAGTTACTGACCACGAGGGTCGCTTCGGTTTCCTAGTTTCTCCGGGAGATTATCTGATTCGTGTTTCCAAAAATGGTTTCGGAGAATACGAAACCAAAGCTTTCCAGATTAGCGAGCCGGATCAAGTTTTGAATTTGGAAATCAGCCTAGAGCCGTTGACCACGACTTTAGCGGATTATGCATTAGGCCTAGTGCGTTTTTGGAATCGGCTGAATTGGTTTTTGGCGAAAATTAATCCCGTGGTATTGGCATTTGGTTTAGTGGCCAGCATTATTTCTACCTTGATTACTCCCAGCCCGTTGAATTATGTAATCCTGGGGCTTTATGGAGTATTGATAATTATAAATATAATTTTGGCGAGTATCCTTGTGCGTTCTTATGGAAGAATATTAGACAGGGGTACTGGCGACCCAATTGCCTTGGCAGTTGTCCGGCTTTTCAATGTTCAGGAAAACTGGCTGATGGGTACGCACGTTTCCGATCAGCTGGGGCGATTCAATTTTCTACTTGATCCGGGTTCTTATTATGTAACGGTGGCGAGAAATGAATTTGCGGCTTACCAATCTCAACCCACGCATTTTTCTCGGGCGGCTTTGCTGAATTTCGATATCAAGTTGGATAGACAATAGCGACTAGGGACTAGACTGACGGTTAGATGGCCAGACGGCCGATGCTTTTCAGCAGGCTTTTCCCGTCCATCTCTTTCGGTTGAGGAATCTGCATAATTTCTAAAATTGTGGGGGCGACGTCGGCTAAAATTCCGGCCGGTTCCAATTCGTTGGACGTCGGCTTTCCGGTGGCTTTATATGCATTGCCGATTATAAATAGCGGCACCGGATTAGTTGAATGCTCGGTATCCATGGCGCCGGTTTCCATATCAATCATTTCTTCGCAGTTGCCATGGTCGGCGGTGATGAGCATGGCGCCGTCTTGTTCTAAAACCTTGGCGCCGATTTTTCCTAAGCATTCATCCAACACCTCGATGGCTTTGGTGGCCGCTTTTAAATTTCCCGTATGTCCGACCATGTCGCCGTTGGCAAAGTTCACGATGATGAAATCATATTTTTGCTTGTCGAGAACGTTTAAAATTTTGTCGGTAATTTCATAGGCAGACATTTCCGGTTTTTGGTCGTAGTCGGTTACGGCGGGCGAGGGGATGGTGATGCGGTCTTCGCCGGCGAACGGTTTCTCTACCCCTCCATTGAAGAAATAAGTCGCATGGGCGTATTTTTCACTTTCAGCGATGTGGAATTGAGTTTTTCCGGCATCAGCGAGAACGCGCGCCAGCGGGTGAGTGATGTATTGAGGTGGGAACGCAACCTTCACCGGCAGGCCTTCTTCATATTGAGTAAGCGTTACCAAAAAAAGGCCGTCAATTTTCGCCAGCGCTTCGGTGAGTTGGCGGGCGCGGTCGGGTCGAAAGTTGAAAAAAATTGCGGCATCGGTTTTCTTCATTAATCCCACCGGTCCCCTCTTATCTATAATCACCGTCGGCTCAATCAGTTCATCTTCCACGTTTTTTGCGTAGGGAGTGTTTAGCGCTTCTTCGGTGCTATGCGCTGTTGCCCCTTGCCCATCCATCATGCAGGCGATTGTTCTTTTGGTGCGGTCCCAGTTTTTGTTCCGGTCCATTGCCCAATATCGACCGGTGATGCTGGCGATTTTTCCAATGCCTAGTTGAGACATTTCGGCTTCTATCATTCGGATGAAAGTCGGGGCGGAGCGCGCCGAAGCATCTTCCCCATCAGTAAAAGCGTGCACAAAAACTTCGCCTTTATACTTTTTCTTTGCCAACATCCGGAGAAGGGCAATGGGGTGGTCGATGTGCGCGTGAATTCCGGAATTAGTCAGTACTCCGAAAAGATGCACCGCCGGCCGCTGAATTACTTCATCCCAAACCGGAATGTTAAAAAAAGACCCGTCTTCAATTGCCAAGCTGATTCGGGGATAATTTTGGTAGATAACAAGTCCGGCGCCTAGATTGGTGTGGCCAACTTCCGAGCTACCTACTTCGCCCCACGGCACCCCTACTTCAATACCCGAAGCATGCAATTTCGCGCCCAAAAAATTTTCGGAAATTTTCTGAAGATTGGGTTTTTTGGCCAATGCCACAGCATTGCCTTTGGTTTCTTCGGAAACCCCCACTCCATCTAAAATTGCTAAGACTACAGGCTTCATTGTTTCAGTATATAATAAAATTATGTCGAAGCCGAAAAATAATCATTGGGAGCATTGGGCAGCATCCGTGCCTTTAGTCGTTTTGTTTTTAATCGGACTTTTATTTTATCCGGGCGATTCCAAACCGGCGGTCGCCTCCCATCAAAGTTTTATTGAGGGAAATTATCCGGAAATCCGCGATTCAATAGTAGATCTAGAAAATATTGACCAAGTTTTCAATCTGGTTTTTTCTTCGCTGGGAGAGGAGGCACGCGTTTATCCCACAGAAAATTATTATTATTTTGTTTTTAAAGTGCGCGGAAAAGAAATTTGGGGAAATATGCATTTCCCACCGGCCGAGGAAATAGGGGATTATGTGGACTTTGCTTATTGGACGTTCGAAAGCGATCCAATGGAGGCTGATAAAATATTTTCCCGATATAAACAATATGGAATTGCGGATGGCCTTTCCATTGCCCCGCTCTCATTGCTGAAATATTCAGTCAGTTATGGCGGGAAGTCCGTAGCTTTTTCTTTTAATGACCTGCCGCAGTCGTTGCCGGTTGGCTTAAGCTTAAAGAACGATGAAGTTCTGGCCGGGCGCACCTTTGATGAGTCCGGCTATGCGTTTCTGTTAATTTACAACCAATCCAACCCGCATTTTATGTTTGTTCTTGACGAGTCTAGTCGCGCGCCAGCCTCGCCGAGTCTAGGCGGGCCGGAAAATTTGCAGACCAACGACGCCGAGCTTTGGATTGGTGAGAAGTCCGGTTTCGCTTTCTATCAAGACGGCAACAGGAAGATTTTAGTTGGGGTTCGGACGGAGAATGTTAAGAGGAATAACTATTATGACGGTCCATTTGATCAGTTGGCCGATAATTTTGCGACTGACGGCAGGCTTTCCGAATATATGCAGGCCGCCTATCCTTATGCGAAAGGGCGGATTGATAAATATGGGCGGTTCACTGACGTTGAGCATTCTCGTTTGGCCATCACCCCATATCATTTTTACTACGAACCGGCGGAACTCTCTGCTATAATTAACAAATGCAGTGTTCAAGATTTCTACAGCTGCATAACTTATGATTTCAAAGAAGCTAGCCGTTTTTAGCATTTTTTTATTTGCATCGCTGATTTCGGCTAACTCGGCGCTTGGAGCCGTTGGCTCTATTTTTGATTATTCTGGGAAGCTCAACGATTTATATAATAAGTCTCCTTTTTGGTACCCGTGTCACGATTGGAAGTTCACCTGGTTCTTGCCTTGCGGTTACACGCCGGTTATTAATCTGACCTTGAAATTTAGCGGGGGAGTTGCTCCCGATTATGTTTTCCCCCCGATTGTTTTGCGGCCGATGTATGGGCCGCTTCCTAGTGACCTAACCTTCCTTTTGCCCGACAGTCTAAGCGCTTTCATTGATACTGATGGTTTGGGTTTTACGCCAACTCTCTCCACTAGCGTTACCTTTACCCCAACTGATGGTTTTGGAGGTCCTGCGGGACCGGGCGTAACAGCTGATCTGCCGCCGATAATCTTTGAGCCGATACCAAGCGCGCCTACCGATCCTTTTGACCTGGTTCTTCCAATTCCGGGCGGGGGAGTAGATGTTCCCGTTCCTCCGATATTGACCATTCCTCCGGCAAGTCCGCCCTCCGGCTCCGGCGATCCAATTCCAGGTCCCGGTGTCGTGCCTCCGGTTGTACCTGCCACGCCATCTCCAACCCCTACTCCTCCACCGACTGGCGGTCCAACCCCTTCGCCAACTCCCACCCCATCTCCGGTTCCGCCGAGCCACTCGGTGACTTTGTCGTTCTTCGTTCCTCCGCCAGCACCCTCTCCAGTTCCTACCCCTCCGCCAGCTGGCGGACCGGTTCCAACGCCTACTCCGACTCCTTCGCCAACGCCAACTCCTCCGCCAGCTGGCGGACCGACTCCCTCTCCATCCCCAGTACCGGTCCCGCCTAGTCATTCATTTATAATTTCCATTTTCGTTCCGCCACCGGCTCCGTCTCCGACGCCAATTCCAGTGCCGACTCCTTCACCAACCCCTCCGCCAGCCGGCGGACCAACGCCATCACCCACTCCGAGTCCTACGCCCGCGCCAATTCCTCCAGCTCCTTCTCCGACTCCCATGCCATCACCGGTTCCACCGAGTCATTCGCCAATTTTGTCGTTCTTTGAAGACATTTTTGGTGGGGGGGGAGATTGGGATTTTGGTGACGCCCCCGATGGTACGGTCGCTTATCCCGACACTAGCGGAGGAGGCGCACCAACTTCTTGCACAGCATTCATTGATTCCACGCCAGGACCATACAAAACCACCGCGACAGCTATTTGTGGTTTTACTTGCGTATCCGGAATTCCAACGATCGATTTTTATACCGGCGACGGGACGCCATTTATCAGTTTGATCAGCCCTCCGGACGGATATGCTTGCAACGGTAAGCCGACTTTGGGTAAAAGCAGTATTGGTTGCAGTTGTAAATAATAAACGGAATTATGAATCATGAATTAAGAATCAAGAATAATGGATTGATGAAAAAACTAGCTATTCTTCTGGTCGTCAGTTATTGGTCGTCAGTCGTTGGTTCTGCTTTGGCCGCTGACGTAATCGGAAAGTTCCCGTCACTTTTGGGTTCTGATGGAGCTAGGGCAATTGATGCTGATATTGTTTGGCTTGGAGATTTACGCGACAAGGAATCTAATTCCAAACAGACCGATGCCGATAATGATGATGGTGTAGTGGCAGAATTCAATTCCTGCGCCGCCAGCGAATCAACCTTTAAGGTTCATTTGAAAAAACCCAGTGAGATCACAGGGGTTGCCTACTTAAACCTTTGGGCAGATTGGAATCGTGACGGCGAATGGTCCGGTGGCGACGAATGCGCAGCCGAGTGGGCAGTGGTTAACTATGAAATTGATTTGTCCAAGCAGGTCGCCGAAATTCAGCCTTATGTGGTGTTTTTCCCGGCTGGTAAGACGACGAACGTCTGGTATCGGGCGGTGATTTCTTATAATGAAAAATTGACTCGTGCCGATGGCGGAGGCGAGTTTTCGGCTGGAGAAGTAGAAGATTACGGCCCGACATTAGAAAAGCCCAAGGAAGATATTCCGGAGAAGGGGAATCCGCCACCATATAAAGTACCGCCGCCATTTCATTTGTGGATTCTTTCGCGGTGGTTTCCGCCCCCGCCGGTTCCAGTGCCACCGGATGAACCTTTTACTCCCGATCCTCGCGCCCCCGTGCCGAATATTCCCGGAGACCCTGACTTTGATTTGCTTAGAATAACCACCGAGCCACCCGTCACCTACTCTTTGAACATCTGGCAGAGGATATTGAATTTGCCTCCATTGATTTGGATTTTCCCTCCCTCAACCCAGCCGGAACCTCCGGTTACTTTCACTCCCGATGGGAAAGGCGGGGGAGGAGCAGCGGCTCCGGGCGTCGCCTTCTTTGACCCCGAGGGGAGCGGCATACCCCAATCACCTTACGGACCCGCCATAGTTACTTGCGAAGGAGCAGTCAATCATGGCGGTACTGTAGAGCTTGATATTAAACTCCAACACACCAAGGAATCGGCCTCTGAATATTCTGTTTATTTCGTCGAATTAGATGGCGACGCGAAGCCAAAGAATTCTAGTCTGGATACTTATGGTGGAGATGGTAGATCTACTCAAACAGGGTCTTCCGGCTCATCCAATGCGAGCACGCAACAGGGTGCGATAAAAGCCAGCTACAAATACATACGAGATGGTGTTTCAGATGATATTACAGTCGAGAATTACACGCTGACTTATCACTCTACTCAGGTTCATGATTTCCAAGGGACAACGTTTGATACATTTCCGATAACTCTTGGTTATCGTGAGCACCTTGTGGGTCACGCGGATACGATTCATGTCAGTGGTTATAACATCCCCGGCGCAACTTGCACGGTCGCTATTCAGCACGTAGGAGAACCCACCACCCCAACCCCATCCCCGGTACCAGCCCCGGTTCCTACGCCTACTCCCTCCGGAGATGATTCGCAGAAAAATATCGTTCCTCCCGCCGTTCCTCCGACGGAGAGTCTGAACATCTGGCAGAGGATACCGTTTAAGGGAATTATTAATTTCATCGATACCCTTCGCAAGGGCGACTTATATAATCTCCCGCCGTTTTGGGCCACGATTGGCGAGCCGGTAGTCGGTGAAACTAAATCTTTCGTAAATCTGGTTGGCGAATCTATTCGGCAAAGAACTCTTTGTTTGATTAGGAACGCGGCTTGCGACGATGGCAACGCTGATGACCAGACAATAACATTTATTTTGTCCAGAAAAGAAGTGGTTATTCCTTTGCCGGTTTCTCCCTTCCCGCGCACCGTCACCCTGCCAACTAAGCCTATTTTTCAAGTGTTTTCTCCATTGCAATTCTTGTCCGAGCGATTGAACGATTTAAGCACACAGTTGAGGAGATTGGTGGTTCCGGATCCGATTATTACTACAACAACTATAGCGAAGAATCCTCTTTGTGTTGCAGAAATTACGGAGCAGGCTAATCAGAATGAGCGGTATCAATATAAAATGGGTTGCAATAACTACACTAGTTGCTCCGGTCAAATTCGCTATTCCACCAACATTGGAGGCTTAGTGGGAGTCAGGAAGATTGAATTGCCTGTCACGGGAATTTTGACTAACTATGATTATATTCCTACTGTTGCTACCGTTGCCGCCGTGCAGACCACTTGTTCCGGCCCAGCGTACAATACGAAAGAAGTAGTCACAATTTCCTCAACCGCCTCCAGCTTCAAGAGTGGTGGCAGTAATCCCGCAGGCAATACCGCAGCCGGAGTTGCGCCAAATATCACTACTACCAGCTTGCCTGATGGCACGAATGGAACGGCTTACAGCCAGACCGTTTCTGCCACCGGAGGAGCCGATCCTTATCAGTGGACTATCGTCAGCGGCGCGTTGCCGACCGGTTTATCCATCAATTCCTCTACCGGAGTGATTAGCGGTACGCCAACAGCTACTGCCACTTTCAACTTTAGCGTTCGGGCAAGGACTCCATCTAACAACCTCTTTGATGACCAAGCTTTGTCCATTATTGTCGCCGCTGCAGTTAGCGACCTTGTTATAACCACTACTGACGTTCCGGATAAGACGGCCAGCGTTCCTTCCAGCGACACCATTTCCGCGACCGGCGGCACGACGCCATATGTATGGTCCATCAATACTCTTAGCGTGGCCTGCTTGGTGAATAATTACGCGATCAATTCCAGCACCGGCGCGTTAACTAGCAATAACGGTGGCGGTACGGGTACCTGCACTCTGACGGTTCACGTTGAAGATGCGCAGGGGACCCCGGATACGGACGACCAGGTATTGGAGTTTGTTATCAACGCGCCGTAGCAATCAAAAACCCGCCATCCGGCGGGTTTTAGTTTTAGTGCTCCCGAGAGGATTTGAACCTCTAATCCCTTGCGGGAACATGGTCCTAAGCCATGCGTGTCTGCCAGTTCCACCACGGGAGCGTTGATGACCCCGCCACAGGCGGGCAAGCATATTTAAACACATTCAGGAGCTTTTTTAAATATTGCGGTGGCTTTCATTAACGCGGTAAGCCAGGAAGTGAAAGTGCGAGTGTTTAATAAAGCAATTGCTCGCACTTCTACTTCCTGATAAAATTAATGTCAGCAGCTCTTTGGGAAAATAAAATGTCGCGAGCGAAGCCTGACCCGCTTGCGAAAGCGGGGGATGGTTGGTGCGTCCCAATACCATTGGATACAGAACGGTATAAAGAATTGGAAGCGAATGAGTTTCGGAAAGCCAAGAGAGCTTTTTGCTTCATGATTTTTTCTCTGCTGGCGATTCTCGCGGTATTTTTTGCGCTTGTGGAATTTGCCCTTCCGGCTCTACAGGACTACTCCGGAAAAATCACTATTGTTTTTATTTTTTCCCGTATCATAATCTGGTTCCTTTTCAGAATTTGAACCCGCCATCCGGCGGGCTTTTTTATTTACCCCAAGCTAGCCGAAGGAGAAGAGCTCACTTTCATAGAGCTTGACGAATAGGCTTAAATCGTGTATAATACCTCTGTAAGTTGTCCATTGAAAACATCGTAGGAAAACCAAAAAGGCCTAAAGGCCAAAGGAGAAGAGCAATGACTACGACCGGATTTTTCATGTTCATGCTGGTCGCTGTGATTCTTCCGTTCCTCTGCGTGATTGTGGTTCGTCCCAGAACCGGAATGGTATTGGCGAATCTTTCAGGTGGGCATCGTTCGGTGGGGCCGGGACTGCAGTTTATTTTCCGGTTTTTCGAATGGCCTGATGTGAGCGTATCGCTGGATAAGTTCGAGATACAGTTTCACTTCCGGCCGGACACAGCAAGTAGGGATGTGGTGCCGATGCAGGTGGTAGTAGGCTGTGAAGTCAGTGTGCCATATCTTTTCGAGTACGCCCGTTTCCGGTCTGCCGAAGAGAGAAACATGGCAGTACAGAAACGGACGGAAGACTTCCTGACCAGTCTGGTTCATTGCTACCAGGATCCTGATGGAGTTTATCAGGACCGGAATGAAATCGCTCTTAAGCTACAGATACTTTTCAAAAGGAGCGTAGCCGGAGAGCCGAGCTTTGAGGAGTATTACGGGGTGAAGGTGAACTATGCCTTTCTTTCCGAAATCGCTCCGCTTCAAATCATTCAGGATGCCGCCGCGCTCAAGCGAGTTAATCAGGAAAAAGTGGCCGCGTTGAAAGTGATGATGCGCGGCTATGAAAAGGAAGCAAAGAGGATTCTGAAGAGGAATCCAGACATGACCGAACTGCAGGCGACGGAGTTGTTGATGGCGGAATCCGGTTCTGCCCCTCGTACCGTGCATCAGATTGAAGCTGGCGCAACGCTATCGAAGGTTATAAATAAGTTCACAGAAAATAACTAACACTCACCCCCCCACTATGCTATGGCATAGTGGGGGTTTTGTTTGTGAGAGAAATAGGTTTACCCGCCTCAGGAGGGCTCAAAATAGCACCCCCTACGCGGAGTGACTTCGCCTGATCTGGGCTTGACCCAGCACCGAGCCGAGCACTGCATCGTCTGCCAGCTTTTCTGTGGTCAATGTTGAGAGTTCGCAAATCTAGTTTTGAGTATGCATATTTAGGCTTATTTCTGGACGATGGAAAAGCGTGGTGCTCGATCTGGTGACTGGGCTTGACATTTAGGCTTAAATCGTGTATAATACAGCAAGTCAGTTGTCCATTGAAAACATCGCAGTAAAACCCCAAACAAGGAGACAAGTCATGATTCACTACGAAAAGAATGACCCCCATATCATCGAGTTCTACAAGTTCAAGATCCTCTGGGTAA